>LFTS01000217.1 GCA_001513435.1 Gammaproteobacteria bacterium DTU040 | reverse complement strand
CACTTGGACGCTAGGCAGCGGGGTGCTGAGAATAGGTTGTAAACTTTGCTCGACCGCCGCCGCTAAGTTGCCGCTGCTGTCGGGATAGCGCAGTGAGACCGTCACGGTGCGCCCTGTGCTGTTGGTCACTACGTTGGAGACCCCGCCAATGGTGGCCATCAGTGCCTGAACTTTCTCTGGCTGGGCAAGGTAGCGTTGACTGATAATCACCTTATGCACTAAACCGCCTTGCGAGACGAGACTGGTAAAACCTGTTTGCAAGCTGTCTTTGAGTGCTTGGGCCTGCTCAGGTACGGCCAGGTGGACATCGACCAGATTTTGCTCTGTGTTAGGGCCGGTGGGCAGAGCCACCAGGCTGCTGTCGTTTTCCCAGTAGGAGTACTGGTTGCCAGAGCGATCTTTGACTTGGGTGGTGAGCGCTAAGCGGCTATTTTTGCCGCGCGTGAGTAGGCGAGCCTGCGCCTCCAGCACTAGGTTAGCCTGGTTGTCCACCTCGATACCTTGGCTGCTTAGCCAGTCCATCAGGGTGTTTTTAATGCTGTCCGGTGCCTTAACCTGTACCCGTGGTGAGCCGATGGCTGCCAGGATGTCACGCGTGACGCCGATGAGCTGTTGGCGTTCCACCACGGCTTGGATACTGACTTCTACGCCGTGGTTGGGCAGGCTTTTTTTACTCAGCAAGGTCCACTCTTTGACCATGCCAGATGAGCGTGTATGTAATTGCTGGGAGATAACCTCTTGCAAGCGCTCAGTGTCTTGGCCGTCGATCAGGCCGAACTCAGCTGAGCTAAACTGACTGCGCTGCTGATTGACCCAGACGCCCACTACCTGCGAGACCGCTCGTTTTAGCGCGTCCATTTCAGCGGCGCTTTGAGCGCTCAGGTTGTTTTGGCGATCAGCCCAGCCTTCACCGGTCACCACCACAGTGGCGGTTTGCTCGGCCTCAGACCACTGCACATCTGCTTCGCCGGCACTGCTAGGCATGTGCGCTGAGCGTGCTAGGGTGATTTCGAGGCAGGTGTCAGAGCCTTGCAGCCGAGGGCGTGAGTAGGTCACCGGCAACGACTGGGTAAATAAGCCTTCTTGTTGCATGGCGCGCATGCGCGATAACCATTCGATGGTATCTTGTTGGCTGGCGAGCTCGTCGCTGCTCATGTTGTCGCTATAGAGCTGACTGCCGCGGATAAACTCTAGAATCTTCACTGAGCCTTCGGCCAGTGCCGCGGTCATGGCATTTTCGCCACGTCCATAAACGCACACATCCGCGACGATGTCGCCCTGGGATGAAATAGACACCTGAGCTGCCGCCCAACTAGGCAAGCTCAGCAACATCACTAAAACAAGGTATCTCATGTGCGGCTATCCAGAAAGTTGCTTGGAGTGCCCACGGAGACGGCGAAGATTTTTGTGCCAGGGGCGGGGCGGTAAATGGCGTTTTGGCTCTTTTTTCGCACGTCGCGAGCGGTGTTGCTTTGCTTCCAGCGCGTGATTTGCCCAGTAGCACTATTGCGCGAGGGGTTTACGTGAGCGACACCAATGGGATCCACAAAACCAGCTTCGTACTGGAAAATAATCATAGTTTCGCCGGGTAACACGCCAGCGTCTTGTCCGCGATCTAAGCTTACTTGTCCGTCACGAATTCCTAGCACCTGTGCTGTGGCCGGCATTTCCGAGAGCATGCGTGTGAGTAAAATATCGATACCGCGTGAGCCCATATCGTTAATTACGCTGTTGACGTGGGCGCTATCAAAGTAGCGAAAGCCAGTCACGTGGCGGTTATTGGCCATGACGTACTTAAGCTCGTTACGGTCGCGCACGTCTTCTGATTTAACACGAATTTTGCCCAAGTTCGGGTGTGACATCAGCTCGCGCGTAAAGGGGTTGAGTGTCGCTGCTGTCAGTTCTAGGGTGTAGTCCATCCAGCCGCTGATACTGCCTTCGTTTTTTACGGTACGTAGGGTATCAATTTTGACGATAAAGTCAGGCTGTAATACACGTTGCTGAACTGCGCGCGTAGCTAAGGCAGTGGCACCTTGTTGTTCAAGGAATGTTTGTTGTTCTTGTGCGATAACATCATCATCGCGCGTAATAATGCGGAAACGGTTAATGCCAGCAAACTGATTTTCCAGCATTAATAATAATTGTTTGTCGTCATACTTTCGCAGTGCATCAACGCCTAGACCCTCACCGCCAACATCAGTGCCAGAAAAATACATACGTACTATGGGCTTGCGCAGTGGGCAGTTCTCGTTTTCGTTAGCTGGGTTAAAGGTGCAGTTATCCAGCCCCTGTGTATCAAAGAAAGCCGGCACCTGAATGTCGTTATCAGTAAACGAATGCGCTCCTTTGGCGACTACAGCGCTAGAGGCGCGATTACTTGGCTGCGAGGTTGAGGTTTGCGAGGCAGGTTGAACTGTTTTACAGCCTGCTACGCTTGCGATGACTACTAGCACGGTCGCCAGCATAAATGTATTGCGCATGGTGTTTCCTTAATCAAAAAACCAGACTGATAAGTCTTGGCTAACATAGTCTAGAAGTTTTCTTTGGGCATCTTGGGCGGCAGCATCAGCTGTGTTACCAGCACCAATCACCGTAACTTCTTGGTTTAAGTAGGGGCTAAAGGGTTGTTGAGCATCCAGCAGGCTCAGATTAACCACTAAGCGGTGCAGTAGGTTCTGCGAAGATTTGGCGGTGAAGGAGCGTTGTTCAACCCTGAGCCAGAAGTGCTCTTCTGTGGAGCTGGGAAACTGTTTGGCTAAAGCAGCCGCGAGTGATTGCAGGTCATGGGAGTGAATAATACGAATCCCTGCATTTTGTAGTGCGTGATTAGCGAGTTGGCTTTGTTGCTGCAGCTGTTGGCGTTGTGCGCGGGTGTCGTATTTAAGTCCAGCTAGTGCACGCTCGTAACGCTGCGCCTGTGCAATTTTGT
>LFTS01000144.1 GCA_001513435.1 Gammaproteobacteria bacterium DTU040 | reverse complement strand
GACATGGCGTCCGTTAAATAAAGGTTACTGCATGCTACATTTTACACGCTTTAGTGCAGCCGCATAATAAAGTATCTATTGTGCAGGCGCCAGTTTGCTCAGCCTGTATAGGCTGCTTTTACCTGACGCATATTAACGGATACTGTACACTGTAACGTCCTTGGCGCCGCTACTGAAAACCCTAGCAGGCCCAAAACTCTTTACCTCGGACACCCCCATGACTCACGCCCCTTTTTCCAGTTTGCAGACTTTAAGTCCTGCTGAACTTAGCAACCTTGAACAGCTTGGATTTCAGCACATGACTGAAATTCAGCAGCAAGCCTTGCCACCTGCTTTAGCACAACAAGATATTATCGGCCAAGCCAAAACCGGCAGCGGCAAAACCGCCGCCTTTGGCATTCCTTTATTGCACAAGCTTAATCAACGTTTTTTTGCCGTGCAGGCGCTCATTCTTTGCCCAACACGCGAGCTAGCCAGCCAGGTAGCCGAAGACGTACGCAAACTGGCACGCTTTCAAGCCAATATTAAAGTGGTGGTGCTGTCGGGTGGCGTAGGCATCGGGCCGCAAATCGCCTCACTTGAGCATGGCGCCCATGTGATTGTGGGTACTCCAGGACGTATTAAAGACCACTTACGCAAAGGCACGCTAGATATTAGCCAAGTGCAAACGCTCGTACTGGACGAAGCCGATCGCATGCTGGACATGGGCTTTCGCGAAGACATCGAGCACATCGTCGGCCATACGCCTGCCGAGCGGCAGACCATGCTCTTTTCCGCCACTTACCCAGCCAATATTGAGCAGCTCAGTCGCCAGATGCAACGCAAGCCCGTGCGTATTAGCGTTGAATCTGTACACCAAAGTAGCAGCATTCAACAGCGCTTGATTATTTGCCCGCGCAACCAAAAGCCTGAGCTATTAATCAAAGCTATCCAACACTTTGTGGTCGAGCATGCCGTTATTTTCTGCAACACCAAGCTCGAAGTAGAAGAAGTGGCGCAGCGTCTGCGCATGGAAGGCTACACCAGCTTGGCACTGCATGGCGATTTAGAGCAGCGCGATCGAGATGAGATTTTTGTGCGCTTTAAAAACAACAGCGCCCACTTTTTAGTTGCTACTGACGTCGCCGCCCGCGGTTTGGATGTGGACGAACTACCCGTGGTGATTAATTATGATTTGCCGCACGAGCGTGAAGTCTATACCCACCGTATTGGTCGCACCGGTCGCGCTGGCAGTACAGGTTTAGCCATTAGCCTCGCCCATGATAAAGACAGTTTTAAAATAGCGGCTATCAATGCGCTACAAGGCATGGATATGCATGAATACCCGCCCGAAAAGCTGTGCCGCAAACCTAGCAAGGTTACTAAACCGAACATGGTCACCTTATCCTTGGCCGCGGGGCGTAAAGACAAGCTGCGCCCAGGCGATATTCTTGGCGCCTTAACCAATGACGGTGGCATTCCCGGCAGTAGCGTCGGTAAAATTGATGTGCTTGAATTTACCGCTTATGTAGCCGTGGAGCGCAGCTGCGCACGGCAAGCGCTGGAGCATCTGCGCACGGGTAAAATCAAAAACAAGAGCATTAAAGTGCGTAGAGTGTAAAAATTTAGCTAAGCAAGTCACGAGGCAACTATGTTCGTATTAGATGAGCGTTTAAAAAATGATACCTGTTGGCTGGGCGACTTTCCCTTGTGCCGCGTCTTATTGATGAACGACAGCAGGTATCCATGGTTAATTCTGGTTCCCAGGCAAGCTGATATCAGTGAAGTTTTCCAGCTCAGCGCGCCACAGCAGCAAACACTCTGGCAGGAAACCACTCAGGTAGCCCATGCGCTTAACACTCTTTTTGCTGCCGATAAAATGAACATCGCTACTTTAGGCAATGTGGTGAACCAACTGCATATGCACGTAGTCGCTCGCATGCGTAATGACGCAGCATGGCCTGCGCCGGTTTGGGGCAAAGGCACAGCCGAACCCTATAGCGCTGAGCAAATCCAGCTGCTACGTAAGCAAATCGGCAAAATTTTAGGTGAAAATTTTGTAGCCCAAGAGGAAACAGCATGAGTGCACTCGAGTCACGCTTGGCAGATTTGGAAATTCACCAAGCTTTTCAAGATGATACCGTACAAACCCTCAGCGATATCATCGCCGACCAACAACAGCAAATAGATAGGCTCAAGCGACAACTGGAACGACTGGATCAGCGTCTGCAAGAACAGCAGTCTGACCTGACAGAAGTCCCAAACGATCCGCCGCCGCATTACTGAGCTATCACTGAGCATCAACCCGTGCATGAACACAAATTAACAACTGGAACAGCTTGATGAAAATACTGGTGACTGGAGGTGCAGGCTTTATTGGCTCTGCGGTAGTGCGGCATATTATTCAACACACCCAAGACAGCGTAATCAATGTTGACGTGCTGACCTATGCAGGCAATTTAGAGTCCTTAGCCCAGATCAGTAACAACTCACGCTATGCCTTTGCGCAGGTGGATATCTGTAACCGTGCAGAACTAGACCTTGTGTTTGCCCAGCACCAGCCCGATGCAGTCATGCACTTAGCGGCTGAAAGTCATGTGGATCGCTCCATCGACGGCCCCGCTGAATTTATTCAAACCAATATAGTAGGCACCTATACCTTGCTCGAAGCAGCCCGTCACTATTGGCAACAGCTGGATGAGACGCGCAAAAACTCCTTCCGCTTTCACCATATTTCCACCGATGAAGTCTATGGCGATCTACCGCACCCGAGCGATGACCCGCGTGCAACTGAGACGCTGTTTACGGAAACCACTGCTTACGAGCCCAGCAGTCCCTACTCGGCGAGTAAAGCCAGCTCTGATCATCTGGTTCGTGCATGGCTGCGTACTTACGGCTTACCCACGCTGGTGACCAACTGCTCCAACAATTACGGGCCTTACCACTTTCCAGAAAAACTGATTCCGCTGGTTATCCTCAATGCGCTGGAAGGCAAACCCTTGCCTATCTACGGTCAAGGCGATCAAATCCGCGACTGGCTGTATGTGGAAGACCATGCGCGCGCTTTGTATAAGGTCATCACCACCGGCGAAGTTGGCGCCACCTACAACATCGGTGGGCATAACGAAAAAACCAACTTGGAAGTGGTGCAAACCATCTGCGCCATTCTGGATGAACTCGTGCCGCTAACCACCAGTTACGCAAAACTCATCACCCACGTCACTGACCGCCCCGGCCACGACCGCCGCTACGCCATTGACGCCAGTAAAATCGAGCGCGAACTCGGCTGGACACCGCAAGAGTCTTTTGAATCAGGCATCCGCAAAACCGTGCAATGGTATTTGGCTAACCAACACTGGTGTCAACGCGTACAGGATGGCAGTTATCAGCGGGAACGCTTAGGTACTGTTTAGAAGTATTCGATTTATCAGATCAGACTCTAACTAAGTCAGAAGACTATCAAACAGTCTTCTGACTTCTGCTGCTCTACCTGCCCGTCTGTCGCTTTTTACGATGTTCAATTTTTTTCTTATTCGCGATCAGACGTCTCTTTTTATTTACCTGTCGCTCGCTCAGTTTGTTTTTCTTGTGCGCAAAGGGGTTTTCGCCGCCTTTAAATTCGATCCGGATTGGCGTTCCTACCAGTTTGAGTACACGGCGGTAGGTGTTTTCCAAATAGCGCAAATATGCCTTGGGTACTGATTCGGTCTGATTACCATGAATTACAATCAGCGGCGGGTTAGCACCACCCAAGTGGGCGTAGCGCAGCTTGATACGTCGACCATTCACCATCGGTGGCTGATGCTCACGTACTGCGTCTTCAAGAATTTGTGTTAGGCGACTGGTCGGCCAACGGGTGACGGCTGAAGTAAAGGCGTTCTGCACCGAGCGATACAAATGCCCCACGCCCGTACCATGCAGCGCAGAAATAAAGTGGATATCAGCGAAATTAACAAAAAACAGGCGCCGCTCAAGCTCAACTTTTACATAGTCGCGCTCACTAGGCTGCATGCCATCCCACTTGTTAATGGCAATGACGATGGCGCGTCCAGCTTCCAAAGCAAAGCCCAGCAGGTTTAAATCGTGGTCAACAATGCCTTCGCGCGCATCAACCACAAAAATCACCACGTTGGCGTCTTTAATGGCTTGCAGGGTTTTCACCACCGAGAACTTTTCTACTTCCTCATGGATTCTGCCACGCCGACGCACACCTGCTGTGTCAATAAAGGTGTATTTTTCGCCATCACGCTCAAAGGGAATATAGATACTGTCGCGGGTGGTGCCGGGCTGGTCAAAAACTACCACGCGCTCTTCACCCAGCATGCGGTTGACCAGTGTTGATTTACCTACGTTAGGGCGACCAATAATAGCGATTTTAATTCCGTCTTTAGCGCTGGGTCCCGGCACTTTGACGAGATCTTCGCCCTCAACAAACTCAAGCTCTGCCACCTCTGGCTCAGGTTCATACTCTGTTAATGCCCATTCCATCAACCGGTTAATACCACGGCCTTGGCTGGCAGCAATACCAATCACATCACCCAGCCCCAGCGCACTAAACTCAGCAGTAACTACGTGTTCATCGAGACTATCAACTTTGTTGACCGTTACTAGAGTGCGCTTATTGCGTTTACGCAAATGGGTAGCGATATGCTCATCAGCTGGGCACAGACCATCACGCGCATCAACGAGAAAAAGCACAATATCCGCCTCTTCAATCGCCAATAACGACTGTTCGGCCATCTTGGCATCGATGCCTTCTTCATCACCCGAGATACCACCCGTATCAATTAAGATATAGTCGCGTCCTTGCCACTTAGCATCACCATACTGACGGTCACGGGTTAAGCCTGGGATATCGCCAACAATAGCGTTTCTGGTCTTGGTCAATCGATTAAATAAGGTGGACTTGCCCACATTGGGACGGCCGACCAAAGCAATTACAGGAACCATGGGCTCCTCCATAATATTTTAAAAACAGCTCAAAGAGTGCAGTGTGCTGGGAGTATTTTGGAACACATTCAGCAGGAACGCTAAGAATAGGTTCCTGCTGAGAGGCTGAGGTGAATGTAAAGCTGGGCTATATAATACTTGGGTAAACTTGTGTCATTACTTAATGGTTAGCGCCACCAACTTGCCACCGTTACCATACACATACAGCCAGCCACCAACGACTAGCGGCTGCACGCGCAGACCTTTTTTATCAATACGTATACGGGAAACGAAGCGGCCATCGACCTGACTGAGCAAATGCAAATAGCCTTCTACATCACCCACCGCAATATAACTAGAAAAAACGGCTGGACCAGACAGCTTTCTGCGTAACAGATTTTCGTTGCTCCACATGGCAGTGCCCGAGCGCTCATCGATACTTTCAACTGCGCCAACCTCTAAACTGGTATAGGCATTACCGAATCCCTGCCCCACTCCGACATAGCTGGATGCATCACGCTGCCACAGCATACGACCCGTTTCCTCATCCAATCCAGCCACTTTGCCTTGGTAGGCTGCGACATACAATACTGAATTTTTAAGCAGCAACTGACCATCAATATCAACCATGCGCTCCAGTTCAGTACGACCAGAAGGCATAGCTACGCGCTGCTCCCAAATGGGCAAGCCACGCTCTAACTCAACCGCAATTACCTTGCCGCTGGATAAGCCCGCATACACCACGTAGGGCGTAATCAAAGGTGCACTGCTGCCGCGCAAGGTTAACAGGGCTGGCGTGCTTTCATAAATCCAGCGCTGCTGTCCTGTGTCTGCTTCTAAGGCAATCAAGCGATCATCCTGAGTTTGCACTACTACCACGTCACCATTGCTGGCTGGTGCTGATAGGATTTCACTGGCAACATTACTGCGCCACAGCTCATTACCGGTTTTGCTATCTAAGGCTATTACGTCACCTGACAGCGTACCCAGCACTACCAGACCAGAACCTGCACCCACACCGCCTGATACTTGCGCTTTGAGTTTTTTCTGCCACTGGCGTTTACCGCTAAAACGGTCCAAGGCGACTACTCTGCCTTTTACATCTGCCGCAAAAATTTGGTCACCATCAACAGCTGGAGTGAGGTTATTCCACAGCTTACCCTGCCCCTGACCAACGCTGGTACTCCACTCTTTACGCAACTTAACTTCTTGCGTAAATTTTTCTAATTTCATTGGCTGCGGCTCTTTTTTCTTTTTACTGCTACAGCCGGCTAACGACACCGCAAGAACGACACAAAGAATATAGGCTAGGCGCTTCACGTTAAGCATCCTTCTGGGCTAGATTGTCCAGTTTCAGTGTTAATACGCTGGAAGGCGCGTTTTCAGATAGGGTTTCTTTGGCTTGCACGTAGGCAGCACGGGCTTCTTGCTCACGCCCCAACTGCAACAAAATATCGCCACGCAACTCATTGCGCGCAGATTGGAAAGCGGCTACGCCTTTGCCTTCAAGAAGTTTTAATGCTTGTTCGGCTTGATCTTGAGCGGCTAAAACGCGTGCCAAACGCTGCTGTGCCAACTCAGCCAACGTCGTGTTTGCTGGTTTATCAACCACTTTACGCAACGCTGCAGCGGCATCATCAAGGCGATCTTCATCAACTGCCAAACGCGCCACAATCAAGTGTGCATACTGGGTATAAGCGTGATTGGGTTTTAAATCTTCAAGGGATTTAGTTAATTTCGCCACCTCAGCTAAATTAGCCTCTGCTTGGTTAAAAGCTGTTTCAAGCAGCTGCTGATACAGGGTTGAAAGATGTTGTGCTTGGTTCGTCTGCTGCTTTTGCCAGGTTTGCCAGCCAAAAACGAGTGCCAACGCCAATACCGCGCCGACCAGCAACGGCTTACCATTGCGCTGCCACCAGTCTTTAAACAGCGCAATTTGTTCTTCTTCAGTGTACTGACTCACGCCGACACTCCTATGCAGTTGTGTTAAATAATTGTGCCAGATGATCAATCAGCTCATCTAGCGCTAGCGTTTGTTGCTCGTCTTCGTTGCGCAGTGGTTTGATACTTATTTGCTGAGCCTGCAGCTCATTATCACCCAAAATCAACGCATACAAAGCAGAACTTTTATCGGCTTTTTTAAACTGGCTTTTGAAACTGCCACCACCAGCATTCACCTGCAAGCGAACCTGTGGCAAAGCATCACGGATACGTTCTGCCCACTGCAACGCTGCCAACTCGCTGGCTTCACCAAAGGCGCAAAAGTACAGATCGACTTGCTGCTGCAAATGCTCTGGCGCTTTACCCAGGGTTTCTAGCAGTAAAATCAAACGCTCAATACCCATCGCAAAACCAACACCAGGTGTCGGTCGACCACCCATCTGCTCAACCAGCCCATCGTAACGGCCACCGGCACATACCGTACCCTGAGCGCCCAGTTTGTCGGTCACCCACTCAAAGACGGTTTTGCTGTAGTAATCCAAGCCGCGTACCAAACGGTTGTTAAGCTCATATGGCACACCCACAGCATCCAAGCGCGCACGCACGCCAGCAAAGTGCTCACGCGATTCGTTATCCAGATAGTCTTCTAGTTTGGGCGCATCAAGCAGCAAGGCTTGAGTGTCTGGATTTTTAGAGTCCAGTACGCGCAGCGGATTCGTGGCAACCCGACGCTGGCTGTCTTCATCCAACTGCTCAAAACGCGCCTGCAAATACTCTACCAACGCTTGGCGATACACGGCTCGTGCTTGTGCAGTTCCCAAGCTGTTTAATTCCAGCGTCACGCTGTCAGCGATGCCTAAGGCTTTCCACAAGCGCCAGCTGAGCACAATCAACTCTGCGTCAACATCTGGACCCGGTAGATTAAAGGCTTCAACCCCAATTTGGTGAAACTGACGATAGCGTCCTTTTTGCGGCCGCTCATGACGAAACATCGGCCCGCTATACCAGAGCTTTTGCACTTGTCCACCGCTGGCCAAGCTGTGCTCCATAACTGCGCGCACACAGCTAGCCGTGCCTTCCGGACGCAGGGTTAACGAATCCCCATTGCGGTCAGCGAAGGTGTACATTTCTTTTTCAACAATATCAGTCACCTCACCAATCGATCGACGAAATAACTCGGTGAACTCAACGATAGGCATGCGAATTTGCCGATAACCATAATTATCGAGCACATCAGCCACTGTCTGCTCAAAATAACGCCATAGTGCTGTCTGCTCAGGCAGAATATCGTTCATGCCACGAATGGCTTGTAGGGGCTTACTCACACAGATTCCTTAAAAACTACTACTTAGTACGCGCGATCACCGCAGCGTCTTGAGCCTGCTTGACGGCAGCACGCTGGCGAATCATTTTTTCTAGCTCATCAACCAGTCGCTCGTTGCTGAGTTTTTGCGCCGGTACACCATCGATATAAACAAGATTTGGCGAACCGCCAGTTAAGCCCAGATCCACTTCTTTCGCTTCGCCCGGACCATTGACCACACAACCAATCACTGCCACATCCAAAGGCACCAACAAGTCTTCCAGCCGTTGCTCTAACTCGTTCATGGTTTTCACCACATCAAAATTTTGCCGTGAGCAACTGGGGCAAGCAATAAAATTAATCCCACGCGTGCGTAGGCGCAAGGATTTCAAAATATCAAAACCCACTTTAATTTCTTCAACTGGGTCTGCCGCCAACGACACACGTATGGTGTCGCCAATCCCTTCTGCCAGCAGCATGCCTAAACCCACTGCTGACTTAACCGTGCCTGAGCGCAAACCACCAGCTTCGGTGATACCCAAATGCAGCGGCTGCTCAATTTGGCGCGCCAACTGGCGGTAGGCTTCCACCGCCATAAACACATCTGAGGCTTTGACACTGACTTTAAAATCAGGAAAGTTTAAACGATCAAGATGCTCAACATGACGCAAGGCTGACTCAACCAGTGCCTCGGGTGTCGGCTCGCCGTATTTTTTCTGCAAATCTTTTTCTAATGAACCGGCATTCACACCAATACGAATAGGAATGCCACGGTCACGGGCCGCATCAACCACGGCTTTAATACGCTGCTCATTGCCGATATTGCCCGGGTTAATGCGCAGGCAATCCACGCCCAATTCAGCCACGCGTAAAGCGATTTTATAGTCAAAATGAATATCAGCAACCAAGGGTACAGTGACTGATTTTTTGATCTGGCCAAAGGCTTCTGCCGATTGCATATCGGGAACGGAGACCCGCACTATATCAGCGCCAGCCTGTTCCAAACGTTGGATTTGCGCAACGGTAGCGGCAACATCCTCGGTATTGGTGTTGGTCATGCTTTGCACACTGATAGGGGCATCGCCACCTACGGGCACTGCACCGACATAAATCTTACGAGAAACGCGGCGCTGAATATAAGACGTATTGTGCACCTGAACTAACCTAGCTTGATACGGGCAATATTGCCGCGAATTTTGGAGTCGAAGTCAACTTGCTGACCATTGAAGGTGATAAATACACCCTTGGCATAACCAAGATGAATCTCAAAAGGACCATCTCCCGACAATTTTAGCACTTCACCGGCACGCTTAAGGCCGCTGGCAATTTCATTGCCCTGTGCATCAGTCACGCGTATCCAGCTGTCTTGGATAAAGCTTAACTCAAGCTCATCAACACGCTCGGCAGTGCTCGCAGACTCAACAACGGGCGCACTAGCTTCTGCTTCCGTAGCCGGCTCTGGTTCGAGCGCTGTCATTTGAATTTCTTCAATATCCATACTGGCCGTTTGCGCGTTAAGCTCATCCAAACTTTGGATATGTAACGTGCCGTCCACGCCTTCAACTTCAACCTTATTTAACAGGGTTTGCTTGTCGCTCTGGCTTTGGCGGTTGTCTTTTTGTTCGAACCACCAATAACCGGCTAACCCGGCAATCACTACAAGCAACAACACGAAGCTGATTAAGAAAAAGCGCGAGCGCGATTTGCGCTCGATATTTTGCAAAGGTTTAACACCCTCTCGTGGCTGTTCTTCCTGAACGTACTGCTTTGACAAACTGTTGCCATCAAGGCCGAGCACGTTAGCGTATGAGCGAATATAGCCACGTATAAAAGTGGTGCCGGGCAAAGCATCGTAGCGATCGTCTTCTAGGTTTTGCAGTGTGGCGGCTCTTAAGTTTAACTGTGCCGCTACAGCTTCTAAGGTCAACCCTTTATTTTCCCGCGCTCGACGAAGAGTTGCACCTAACAAAGACACTGCAGCATCCGCTTGTGTTGTTTCATCAACATCTGAGTTGCTCATTATTGCTCCGTTCTATAAGCCTGGTACTCTGCGCTTGCAGGGTACAGTCGTTTTAATTGCAATCCCAAACTTGCTGCTTGGTCTCGATCCTCAAAAATCTTAGCTAAACGCACACCTAACAAGAGGCTCGCTGCGTTGTGCTCGCTGATTGACACAAAAGACTCATAATATCTTCTTGCTGCAATATAGTCTTTACGCTCATAGGATAAAGTCCCCAGCTCCAATAAAGATATTGGTTGCTGTGCATCTAAGCGCAGTGCACGCTGAAAGTAATGGTACGCATCTTCAGCTCGGTCAAGGCGTAGCGCGGTCATCCCAAGGTTTTCAAACACTCTTGAACGACTTAGGTACATCGTGTCCTTAGCCGCTTCGGAAAAAACGTTATATGCCTCGTCATAGCGCTCTTGTTCAAATAAAAAACTACCGTAGTTATTTAGTATTCGCGTGTCACGCTTATTCGAGAGCGCCTTTTTAAAGTTTTTTTCAGCTAATTCTGGCTCCATTTCCTGCTGGAATACTAATGCCAGAATCTCCAGCGCTTCGCTGTCGTTAGGGTTTATCTTTAGTACATTTTGTAACGGAACTTTAGCTTGTCCAGTCATACCTTCGCGCAAGTAACCAACGGCCAAATCAATATAAGCCTGTCTAGCCTGCTCGCGCCCCTCTGCTGTGCGCATTGGTTGTGCCGGGCCTGATGTGACACAGCCTACTAGCAAACTGAGAAAAGTAATTATTATTCCTGTTCGTAGCATGCTATTTTCTCCATTAAAAACACGCATCCCTTTACTAAACTTCAAGCTGGCGTACGGCAATATAACGCTCGCTGCGTTTTGTTTTGTCTTGCACCTGACCAACCAGCTGACCACAGGCGGCATCTATGTCATCGCCACGCGGGGTACGTACAGTAACATTGTAACCAGCATTATGCAGAGCATCTTGAAAACGACGTATCGCATTATTGCTAGGTCGTTCGTAACCTGAATATGGAAACGGATTAAAAGGTATCAGGTTAATTTTACAGGGTACATCTTTTAGCAACTCACTCAGCTGCTGAGCATGCTCAGGCTGGTCATTAACCCCACTTAACAGTGTGTACTCAACCGTTAAATAACGCTTTTCACCCAAACTGCTGATATAACGCTGACAGGAATCTAATATTACAGCTAAAGGATATTTTTTATTGATCGGCACCAATTGATTGCGTAATTCATCATTAGGAGCATGCAAGGACAGGGCTAAAGCCACATCGATTTCTTCAGCCAGTCGGTCCAGCATCGGCGCCACACCCGCAGTGGATAGAGTGACTTTACGCTTGGAAATACCATAACCAAAATCGTCCAGCATAATATGCATGGCTGCCACGACATTATCAAAGTTGAGCAACGGCTCACCCATGCCCATCATCACCACGTTAGTAATGGCTCTATCTATTTTACCCGGCACACTGCCAAAGGACTTGTTGGCTATCCACACCTGACCGATAATTTCTGCAGCTGTCAGATCACTATTAAAACCTTGTTTACCGGTCGAACAAAAGCTGCAATCCAGCGCACAGCCCGCCTGGGATGAAACACAGAGCGTGCCGCGATTATTTTGCGGGATGTAAACCGTTTCAACACAACTGCCTGACGCCACACGAATCACCCACTTGCGTGTGCCATCTTCAGAAATATCTTCACTAACAACTTCTGGGCCTTGAATATAGGCACTGCGCTCGAGCTTCTCACGTAGTGCCTTACCCACATTGGTCATGTCCACAAAGTTGTCCACGCCAAAGTGGTGAATCCATTTCATCACCTGTGCCGCACGAAAACGCTTTTCGCCTAAATCGGCAAAAAACGCTTCCATTTGCGGCAAAGTTAAACCCAACAGGTTAATTTTTTCAGGTACGGCTTGATTCATGGACTCACCCAGTCAATCGCTCAATTAGCGAATGCGATCGCACAGCTCAGTGCTGGCAAAGAAGAACGCGATTTCACGTGCTGCTGCTTCTTCTGAGTCAGAACCGTGGACAGCGTTTTCATCAATAGACTGAGCGAAATCAGCACGGATAGTTCCCGCTGCCGCTTCTTTAGGGTTAGTTGCGCCCATCAATTCGCGGTTTTTGGCAATAGCGTCTTCGCCTTCAAGAACCTGCACAATCACAGGGCCGGAAGTCATAAAGTTTACCAAGTCATTAAAAAAAGGACGCTCTTTGTGCTCAGCGTAGAAACCACCTGCTTCACGCGCAGACAGTTGAACCATTTTCGAAGCAACTACACGCAAACCTGCTTTTTCGAAACGAGTGGTGATTTCACCGATAACATTTTTTGCAACTGCATCAGGCTTAATGATGGAAAACGTACGTTGTACGGCCATGGAAAACTCCAAAGATAAAAAATTAAAAAAAGAACACCCAAGCAAGTTAATACTCGCTTAAAGTAGTCCCAACCTAAACCCGCAGATTATACGGGTTTTCTTGCTAAAAGCGTAGGTACTCTGCGTATAGAGTTCGCACTGTAAATCTGATTTTAATGAACGCTCTACTCTAGTGCAATTTTGACTGCACCGCAGAGCAGAAGATAGGCGGCGACACCACAGTCTGTGCTGCGGCAGCTGGTTTACCGGCCACGCAAAAACAAAGCATCCAACTCTGTCATGTTCAACTGTGTCCAAGTCGGGCGGCCATGATTGCACTGGCCACTACGCTCGGTGATTTCCATATCACGCAACAATGCATTCATTTCTGCAATGCTCAATTGTCGGTTAGCGCGTACAGCGCCATGGCACGACATAGTCGCGAGCAGCTCGTTAATATGCGCCTGAACCCGGTCACTGCTGCCGTACTCCATCAAATCCGCCAACACGGCTTGCACCAAGTCCGCAGCGTGCGCCTGCTTAAGTAATGCTGGGATTTGGCGAATGGCGATACTTTCTTCACCCAACGCCTGCAATTCAAAACCTAACTGATTAAACCACTGCGCATTTTGCTCAGCACAATCAATCTCACGCGCACTTAGGCTCAGCGTTTGCGGCACCAGCAACGGCTGTCCGCGCAAACCTTCTTGCGCCATCGCTGTTTTCAAACGCTCGTACATCACGCGCTCGTGGGCAGCGTGCATATCCACCAACACCAGCCCAAGTTGATTTTCCGCCAATATGTAAATGCCTTTCAGTTGCGCGATGGCATAGCCCAAGGGTGGGATTTCAGTTTCGGCTACAGCATTTTCACCCATCAGTGGCGCAGTAAAAGCCTGATAAGCCTGTGATTGAGGGGCGCTAAAATTCACCGTTGAACGGCTGTCGTAGCCAAACGATCTTGCAGAAATATTGGACTGCTCCGTCGGGCTGTCACGCAAACCTAGCTCATTTTGCCCAGCAAACTCGCCGGCCATCACACCCGTTACCGCAGAAGGTGCAAGCATCTGACTACTTGCTGGTGCACTGACGGCATCACCGGGACGTACTTCAGCCAAAGTGCGGTTCAGTGCTGAATAAAGAAAATCATGCACAGAGCGCCCATCACGAAAGCGCACCTCATGCTTAGTGGGATGCACGTTAACATCCACTTTATTGGGTTCTAATTCTAGATACAGGACAAAGGCTGGAAATCTGCCGCCATACAGCACATCGCGATAGGCTTGGCGCACCGCATGACCGACCAGCTTGTCACGCACGGTTCTGCCGTTGACATAAAAATACTGCATATCCGCCTGGCTGCGGGAAAATGTCGGCAAGCCAACCCAACCCCACAGCCGCAACCCATTGCGCTCTATGTCGATGGGCAGCGCCTGCTCCATAAACTCATCACCTAATAGCTGGGCGATACGCCGTGCTTTGCTCTGCTCATCGGTTGCGCTGTGCAAGGCATAAATTGAGCGGTTGTTATGGCGCAAATGAAAGGCCACATCAAAACGCGCCAGCGCCATGCGCTTGACTACTTCTTGTAAATGGTCAAATTCGGTCCTTTCGGTACGCAAAAACTTACGGCGCGCAGGGGTGTTATAAAACAGATCGCTCACCTGCACCGTAGTTCCCTGCGGATGCGCGGCGGGTTGCACCAACGGCTCCATTTGTCGCCCTTGCGCTTCTACCTGCCAAGCCTGCTCAGCATCGGCTGTGCGCGAGGTTAAGCACAGGCGTGAAACCGAGCTTATAGATGCCAAAGCTTCGCCACGAAAACCCAAGGTCGACACCCCCTCAAGATCAGCCAGCTCCACTATCTTGCTAGTTGCATGGCGCTCTAGTGCCAAAGGCAGTTGTTGGTGCGCGATACCACGACCGTTATCACGGATACGCAGTAACTTAACGCCACCTTCTTCCGCTTCAATATCAATGCGATTAGCGCCAGCATCCAGTGCATTTTCAAGCAACTCTTTGGCTACAGAGGCAGGACGCTCTACCACCTCACCCGCTGCAATTTGGTTGGCTAACAGTGGACTTAGTAAGTGGATAACCGCTGTGTTACTCATGGTTGTGCCGCCAAAGTCCGTGCTGGAATAGTCAATTTTTGACCTATATGAATGGTGTCACCTTTTAACTTATTGGCTCGGCGAATCTCTGCGATAGAAACCTGATAGCGCAACGCTAAAATCGAAACACTCTCACCCGATTTAACCACGTGCTGCAGTGGGCCAATCAACGTCTTCCCTGCATCACGTTGTGCAGCGACGTAAGTGCCCGCCGGCGGATTACTATAAAAAAACTGTTTAACCCCAGTATGAATTGAACGGGCTATTGCCATTTGGTGGGAGCGGTTCGCCAGCTTACGCGATTCTGCTGGGTTGGTAATAAAGCCGGTCTCGACCAAAATCGAAGGCATATCCGGTGATTTAAGCACCATAAATCCGGCTTGCTCAACGCGTGCTTTATGCAGCCGTGTGACATTGCCCATCTGGTTTAATATTTTCTGTCCGACATCCAAACTTGAAGCCAAAGAAGCCGTCATCGACAGATCCAACAATACACCCGCCAATACCTGATCCTTATCGCCTAAACTCACATTGCCTGCACCGCCAATAAGATCCGAGCGGTTCTCGCTATCGGCCAGCCAGCGCGCTGTTTCTGAAGTCGCTCCACGATCAGATAAAGCATAGACCGATGCCCCGTATGCCGAAGCGCGCGGTGCAGCATCGGCATGCACGGAGATGAACATGTCAGCATTTTTTTTGCGCGCAATGTCTGTACGTTTGCGCAGCGGAATAAAATAATCGCCGGTGCGTACTAATTCTGCTCGAAAGCCTTTCTCAGCATTGATTTGACGTTGCAGCTCTTTAGCAATAGCCAGCACCACATCTTTTTCTTTCAATCCGCGCGGACCAATAGCACCTGGGTCCTCACCACCATGACCCGCATCAATGGCAATAACAATGTCACGCTGCTTATAAGTGGCTGGGGTTTTAGCGGTTGAAATCGGTGTGGTAGGCACCGTTATGGGAACGGCGGGCTCAGCCTTGTTGCCTGTAGTACCTTTCTCATCATAGAGATCCACAACCAAGCGGTGGCCATACTGTTGATTTGGCGCCAAAGTAAAGCTCTTAGGTGTAACCTTTGCCGCCATATCCAACACGATACGCAGCTCATTAGCTTGCAAACCTACACGCACATCTTTTATGGGTGATTTTTCTTTGAGGATCGCCTTAAGGTCCGCGGACAGTCGCGTACTTTTAACATCAATGACGATACGTTCCGGGTTATCCAGCGCAAACACATTGTGCGTAACTGGACCGCTAAGGTCGAAAACCAGCCGCGTGTTATCCGGCGCACGCCATAAGCGCTGTCTCTTATACACATCT
>LFTS01000154.1 GCA_001513435.1 Gammaproteobacteria bacterium DTU040 | reverse complement strand
CCTCAAGGGTTTGAATCCTCAAGCGTTGTTGTTTGATGAGCTGTGCTGCTTGATGGCGCTGCTCTTTTTCGCGCTCTTGCGTTTTGTGCAACAGCACTTGCATTTGTTCTTGGTTTTGCCAGCTGTCTTCTGGCGCTACCTGTAATCTGCCGGGCGCTACAACGAAGTCGTCCTCAACATCCACCACCAAACGCAAACCATTTTGCTTCACCGCATCACGCACCATGTTGACATGGTTTTTGCCGGGTGAAAGCTCTGGATCCCAAAGGTGCATTTGATACCAAGGCACAGCGCATTGGCTGCGACAGGCTAAACGAATAGGACCAGCGCCCAAATCAGGACCTGTACCTGCTTTTTCTGCTAAATGCCTTAAATCTAAATTCCAACCGGGCTCTACCGAACCCTCTTCATCAAAGTCCAGATAAAAGAACACTATCGAGCGCACCAACAGCCTTGGATTTATCAATACATAAGCGGCGCGCACTTGCTCATCAGCATACTGCGGCATGCTGACCATATTATCCAAAATGGCTTCAAACTCAGGGTAGAGCATTTCAGCAACAATCCCATCATTGCCAAACAGCATGACGACCTCAATCAGCTGAGCCTTACTGGATTTTTGCACGCGCATACAACAGCCCCTATTCACAACTCATTACAGTGAAAACAGCCTCTGAAGTGTAGCAAAAGCCTAGTCTAGGAGTGTGATTGGGTTAGCAGCAAAACCGGCCATTTAAGCGACTGAGTCGACACTTTAAACATTTGATTATGATGGCAAAATGAAGCCTGAGCTGATTGTTTAGCTCAAAAAAAGAGCGTCAAGCCTGCTTGCTCGACACTCTAAAAATACAGACTATAGCGCAGCCGCTATTCGCGACCCTTGGTCAATGGCACGCTTGGCATCCAGCTCAGCCGCTACGTCCGCGCCACCGGCCAAGTGTACCGTCACGCCACCGGCCAGCAGCTCATCGTAAAGCTCGCGCTGCGGCTTTTGCCCAGCACAAATGACAATGCTATCCACCCTGAGCAATTGTGGTGCAGCATCAGAAAGCCGAATGTGCAAGCCTTGGTCGTCAATCCCAAGGTACTCGACGCCGTTAAGCATTTGTACCTGCTTTTTATTCAATTCTGCACGGTGAATCCAGCCGGTAGTTTTACCCAGCCCCGCACCCACTTTGCTGCTTTTGCGTTGCAACAAATACACCTGCCGCGCACTATTGGGTAAATGAGGCTTAACGCCTGCCACACCACCGCGCGCCGTCAACCCTAAATCAATGCCCCACTCTTTCCAGAAAGCCTCTTTATTCAGACTCACCGACTCACCGCTATGGGTAAGCAGCTCAGAGACATCAAACCCAATGCCGCCCGCACCAATAACTGCCACACTGTCGCCCACTGATTTACGCCCTAAGACAGCGTCCAAATAGCTCATCACTTTCGGATGCTCGATACCGGGAATCTCGGGCACACGAGGTACAATCCCCGTGGCCAGAATCACCTCAGCAAACCCTTCGGCGAGCAGCGCTTGAGCGTTCACGCGGGTGTTTAAACGCACCTCAACCCCGGTGTGCGCCAGCTTATGTTGGAAATAACGCAGCGTTTCATAGAATTCTTCCTTACCCGGAATCAGCTTGGCGACATTGAACTGCCCGCCAATCTCACTGCCCGCTTCAAACAGCACCACCTGATGGCCTCGCTCAGCCGCCACCGTCGCTGCCGCTAATCCCGCAGGTCCGGCACCGACCACCGCTACTTTTTTCACTTGCGTGACAGGAATGTATTGCAGCTCGGTTTCATGGCAAGCTCTGGGGTTGACCAAACAGGACGTCAGCTTGCCGCTGAAGGTGTGGTCCAAGCAGGCTTGGTTGCAGGCAATACAGGTGTTGATCAGCTCAGGCTGACCCGCTGCTGCTTTATTCACAAATTCAGGATCGGCCAAAAACGGACGCGCCATGGACACCATATCCGCTGCACCACTGGCAATGGCCTGCTCCGCCACTTCGGGCGTATTAATGCGGTTAGTTGCTACCAGCGGAATACTGACCTCACCGCGCAATTTGGCCGTAACACTGACAAAAGCACCACGCGGTACCATGGTCGCGATGGTCGGAATGCGCGCTTCATGCCAGCCAATTCCGGTGTTAATAATGGTCGCACCCACCTGCTCGATAACTTTGGCGAGCTGCACCACTTCATCCCAATCACTGCCGTTTTCCATTAAATCCAGCATGGATAAGCGGTAAATAATGATAAAGTCCGTGCCCACCGCTTCGCGCACTCGGCGCACAATCTCAACGGGCAAACGCATGCGGTTGCTGAACTCACCACCCCATTCATCGGTGCGTAAATTGGTATGTTTAACCAAAAACTGGTTAATAAAGTAACCCTCAGACCCCATAATCTCGACACCGTCATAGCCAGCCTGCTGGGCAAGCTGGGCGCAGGTGACGAAATCAGCAATCTGCTTTTCAATCCCCTCGGCGTCTAACTCTTTGGGTTTAAACGGGTTAATCGGCGCTTGAATGGCGCTGGGCGCAACCAGCTTAGGACTGTAGCCATAACGTCCGGCATGCAAAATCTGCAAGCAGATTTTTGCGCCTTCAGCATGGACTGCGCGGGTAACCACCTTATGTTGCTCAGCCTCGGCGGCGGTTGTGAGTTTGGCTGCGCCTTGATAAACCGCACCTTCTTCGTTAGGTGCAATACCGCCGGTGACGATCAAGCCCACGCCACCACGAGCACGTTCGGCAAAATACACCGCCATGCGCTCAAAACCACCGGGGCGCTCTTCCAACCCAGTGTGCATTGAGCCCATTAAAAAGCGGTTTTTTAAGATGGTAAAGCCCAGATCAAGCGGGGTAAACAGGTGTGGATAGTTAGAATGATTCATGCGTAAGTCTCTTTGTTTTATGACTGTTATTGTTTTTGGTCACAATAAACAGCTTATGCCGACAATTCAATATGCATTGCCACTGTATAGCTTCTTCTTTGGCTCAATGGAAATTACAGGTATACTTGCGCGTTTCCATTCAGCCGCTTACTTCTAAGGTTCCTGTCACTCTATGGATAAAACCTATCAGCCCCACGCTATTGAATCCACCTGGTATCAGAACTGGGAGGCCAATGATTATTTTGCTCCGCAAGGTTCGGGTACGCCTTACACCATTATGATCCCACCGCCGAACGTTACCGGCAGTTTGCATATGGGGCATGGCTTTAATAACGCCATTATGGATGCGCTGATTCGCTACCGCCGCATGCAGGGGCATAACACCCTTTGGCAGCCCGGTACCGACCATGCCGGTATCGCCACACAAATGGTGGTAGAACGCCAACTCGCCAATCAAGGTTTGGATCGCCATGCTTTAGGTCGCTCGGCCTTTTTAGAAAAAATCTGGCAATGGAAAGAGCAATCCGGCGGTACCATCACCCGACAAATTCGCCGTTTAGGCAGCTCAGTTGACTGGTCGCGCGAACGCTTCACCATGGATGCAGGCTTATCCGAGGCGGTTAAAGAAGCCTTTGTTCGTCTGCACGAAGACGGCCTGATTTATCGCGGCAAGCGCTTGGTGAACTGGGATCCCAAGCTGCATACGGCTATTTCTGATCTAGAAGTGGAAAACCACGATGAACAGGGACAACTGTGGAATTTGCGCTACCCACTGGCCGATGGTGCAACCACGGCTGATGGTAAAAACTACCTGATTGTTGCCACTACCCGTCCAGAAACCATGCTGGGT
>LFTS01000092.1 GCA_001513435.1 Gammaproteobacteria bacterium DTU040 | reverse complement strand
CCCGGAATTAGCAGCATTGAGTTACTGCTACCACTGGCATTAAGTCTGGTCGAGGAAGGCGTTTTCGATTTGCCAACAGCCCTGGCGCGACTCACCAACGGCCCCGCCTCTGCCATGCGCCTCAACGCCGGCACACTGAACGTTGGCGCTAATGCGGACATCGTTATTTTTGACCCGCAGGGGCAAACTCTCGTCGGTGAGGACTGGTACTCCAAGGGTGCAAACTGTCCATTTATAGGCCACTGCCTCCCGGGTGCTGTGCACTATACTTTGGTCAATGGTCGCATCACCCACAAAAGAGCCTAAATTTAACTTTTTTATAAGCCCACCACGCCCAGCTTGTCAGATGTATTACTATTTATCTGACAAGCTGGGCAATGGTTTTTTGCAGCCAAGTTACGCCTAACCGCAACATGACACCTCACTATAGTGCTCATGCACAACCCATAACACCAGCACCCTGCGACCTAAGCAAATGACTCCTAACGGGAAAGCATTCTTTTTTTCACAGAAAAAATCACTTGCAGCATCTAAATATTAAAGTAATATCAAAACCGATAAAAATGCTATCAAAGGAAATATATAGTGAAGAACACGTGGTTTTTACTCGGCGGCGCGCTCATTTTGCAAGGCTGCGTGCTAATGGAAAAGTTTGACGACAGCACAGCAGCCCACTTTGATCGCGACAAAGCAATTAGTGAGTTGTCCGAAGAAATCTCCACCATAGGCTATGATCGTCAAGAACTCATTCCCGGCATAGATGGTTTTTTAAATACGGCCGCCTCACTGCTCGAACGCCAAGCTGCAGTAATGGCTGAATATCGCACCGTCACTGATAGCCACACCGACGTACAAGCCTTCCTTAGTGCCAACCGAATCATTGCTAACGACCCCCAACGCCTGCAACAAGCTATCGATGAGTTTGATGCTGGAGCGCAAAATCAGGATGAAAAAATCGGCCCAAAAATTAAAGAATACAAACAAGCCACCAGCAAAATCAGTGAAGCCAACGCTAAAATGACTACCGAGATTCTGTTTGAGTTGGCTCAGAGCGCAATCATCTTGTCAGAACATTCCAACGAAGTGGCAGCCGCCACTGGATTAAGCATGCTGAGCAGTTTCTCTAAAAATAACAATTTCCTCTCCGGACTGAACGCCAACAGCCTCTCCAATAACACTAACAGCAACAACACAAATCAGGAAACAGAGCCAACCCTAGAGCCTGCAGACATTGGCCAAGCGTTATTAAAAGCCAAAAAACAAATCCAACTGGCTAACAAAGCTAACCGACTGATTGACGTGGACAAAAAGACCATTGCCGCTATCGAGAACCTCGAACGCGAACTGGCTGCTAAGTAAAAAGCACGCACTAGGACATAAGGATTATTCTCAGCTTGATGAAAAAATGCACTCTGGATTCTCAACATAACAGCCTAGATGGTGATGCTGCGCTACCAAGATACCGCGCGCAGTACTTCATGCACTGGTGTATGCAGAGCTTACTTGCTGCTCTGCTGTTCACTCATACAGGTCTGTTCGCTGCCAACATGCCTGACTGGGTATTCGCCCCAATCCAGCTCAACACCAGCCATGTGGTGTTTGCAGGTGCTGGCGAGTCTTATGAAGCAGCACAGCTCAATGCTCTGGCAACCCTGATGACTCAGCTCAGCAGCCAGGTGCAAACCAAACAAGACTTAACGCTCAGCAAACAAGCCGGGCAAAGCCAACACAGCTTTACCGAGCACACAGCCGTACAAACGCTTACTCTGGATATCAATGGTTTGGAGGTTGTGCAGCAATACCAGCATGCGGGTGAGTTTGCAATTCAGTTGAGCGTTACCCGTCAGGCCTTGGAACGTACTTTGCTCGATCGTATCACCGAACAAACTCAGCTTGCAGCGCCCCACCCGCAGCCTAAAAGCACTATCCTTTGGGCACTACAAAACAAAAACAAAATTGCACAGGCGCAGCGTTACGAGCGTGCACTAGCTGGACTTAAATACGACACCCGC
>LFTS01000030.1 GCA_001513435.1 Gammaproteobacteria bacterium DTU040 | reverse complement strand
ACAAACTGCTCGTAGGCTTCTTTAAAGCCGGTTGGTGTAGTAACGCCATCGGCTGACCAAGTACAGCCTTCTGTATCGCCAACACGGTTGAGTGGCGCAATGACGTTCTCACAAAACTTTGCGCCTTCTTCTAGGATGGCATCGACCATGTCTGGTGTGGCGTCTTCGCAGCCAGGCAGGTTTTGGTAGTGCTGGGAATAACCTAAGAGTTCGTCACGTACGAAACGGATATCGCGCAAGGGGGCTTTGTATTCTGGCATAGCTGTTTACCTCTAAGATAGATTCTTTATTATTGGTTTTTTGCGTAATTAATGGACAACTTTTCCTGCTGTCTGGGCGTGCTTTAAAATTATCAAACGACTGTTTGAAACTTACGGCTCTGACTATCGCTTGTCAAGCACACAAAAGTGGTATTTTTTAATAGCTTGGATGTTGTGGCAACGTTGCGGTGGTTTTATGTGAGAGAGTTGTGATTATGCACAATGAAATGAGCTATTAAGGCTTGGCTGTTCACAATCAGGCAGCCCACTCAAAGCTTTGTTCGTGCGTTGGGGGTGCGATGTATTTGGTGGTGGGTTGCTGTTCTGCAGGGACAAAAAAAGCCGTCCCTCTTTCGAGTAGAACGGCTTTTAGCAAAGCGCGGTTTAGACGAAGTTACGCCATAGTATTAATGATAGTACCTAGCGCTTCGTCGGCTGTTTGCACCATTTTTGCGCCTGCCATGGTTAAGTGCTTGGCTTGATCCATTTGCACTAACTGCTGAGTTAAATCAGCAATGTTAAAGTCTGGCGCTTGGTCGGCGTTTGAGTTTGCCGTTGAGCTGGCAACCGCCTGTGCTGCTTCTGTCATTTGTTGCTGGCCATTTTGTATGGCTTGGATACCCATGGGCATCATACCGCTTGAGATTTGCATACTGTCCTCCTGTGGATTAGGACGGCTTAGTCAGTCAAGATAAACTAAACAAGTGCTGTCATTGTACTATCATTGCCGGGTTTTGACCAAATCCATTCTGTTACCTCGAGTATCTGTCTGTTAGTAATGCGTGTTCATTATTAAAGATGTGCGCTAAACCATTGAGCGAGCTGCTCAATCGCTTGAGCCTGTTGCGGGTTATGTAGATTTAAACAGAAGGTTGCTGAAGTGCGTACAAAACCCCAAGGTGCAATGAGCCTGCCTTGTTGAATATCGGCATCAACAAGCTGCTGCGGGGCAATACCAATACCCATGCCCGCAGTGATGGCTTCTAATAAGTAATACAGATGCGCAAAGCCTTGTCCGAGTTGTAACTTCTGGCCGCTTAATTGTTGCGCTGCCCAGTCGGGCCAGGCTTGCGGGCGCGATTGAGTGTGGAGCACGGCAAAATCAAGAATGCGCTCGATTGGGCTATCGATGAGCTGATGCTGTTTGGCAAACTCAGGGCTAACAACGGGTCCGATACGTTCGTGATCCAACACAAATTGGCTGGCGCTTTGTGCCACGCAGCTCTGGGTAAACAACAGACTCGCATCGGCGCCCTGCTGCTGTGGGTTGTCATCTCCGGTACTGGTGATCAGTTGCAAGGCTAATTCAGGCAGTTCCTGCTGCAGTTGATGCAAACGAGGTATCAACCATCGCGCTAAAATACTGCCCGAACAGGCCAAGACAATGGGTTTATCGCGATTGAGCTGCTTAAGTTGTTGGCAGCTTTGAGCGATCGCCGCTAGGGCTGGACTGGTATCGGTATAGAGTTGTTGCCCTGCATCTGTGAGTTTTATGCCGCGTCCATGTTTGCTGGTTAATGGCATGCCCAGTTGATCTTCCAGCTGCTTTATCTGTCGACTGATTGCACCATGGGTGACGTTTAAGCTTTGTGCAGCAGCGGTTATGCTGCCCTGCTCGGCTACGGCAAGAAAAGCTTTGAGTGCATTGAGTGAGGGCAGTTGGGTTAAGTAGTTCATGTGATAAATACTAACATGAGTGTGTGTTTTTATCGCTTTTTGTTGCGCACTAATTGGCGTATGTTAAGTGCATATATTTTGCTATCAATGGAATAACCAACATGACAAATTATTCGGCAGCGCCAGATGAGCGTGGTCTATTCGGTATTTTTGGTGGACGCTATGTTGCGGAAACCTTAATGCCGCTGATCCTAGAATTGGGCAAGGCCTACGAGCAAGCCAAAGAGGATCCTGAATTCCAGAAAGAGCTGGCGTATTTTCAGCGCGACTATGTGGGTCGCCCAAGCCCGTTGTATTTTGCTGAGCGCCTTACCGAACACTTAGGCGGCGCAAAGATTTATCTAAAGCGCGAAGAGCTCAACCACACCGGCGCCCATAAGATTAACAACTGCATCGGGCAAATTTTGCTCGCGCGACGCATGGGCAAAAAACGCATTATTGCTGAAACCGGTGCGGGTATGCATGGTGTGGCGACGGCGACTGTTGCTGCACGTTTTGGTTTGCAATGCGTGGTGTACATGGGCACTACAGATATCGAGCGCCAACAGGCTAACGTGTTTCGCATGAAGCTGTTAGGGGCTGAGGTGATTCCTGTTAAAGCCGGTACAGGCACGTTGAAAGATGCCATGAATGAGGCTTTGCGTGATTGGGTAACGAACGTAGACAACACGTTTTACCTGATTGGTACGGTCGCGGGTCCGCACCCGTTCCCGGCGATGGTGCGTGATTTTCAATCGGTGATTGGCCGCGAAACACGTGCGCAATTGCAGGAGCAGGAAGGCCGTTTGCCGGATTCATTGGTGGCTTGCATTGGTGGTGGCTCTAACGCCATGGGTTTGTACCATGAGTTTTTAGATGACCCCAGTGTGAACATTATTGGCGTGGAAGCCGCCGGTCTAGGTGTGGAAACAGGCAAGCATGCGGCAAGTTTGCTTGGTGGCGCACCTGGCGTGCTGCACGGTAATAAAACCTACTTATTGCAAGATGAAGACGGGCAAATCAAAGACGCTCACTCCATTTCCGCGGGATTGGATTACCCGGGTGTAGGACCTGAACATGCGTGGTTACATGATACAGGTCGGGTTGAATATACCGCCATTACTGATGATGAGGCATTGGAGGCGTTTCAATTGCTGTGCCGTTTAGAGGGCATTATTCCTGCACTGGAAACATCCCATGCGCTGGCTGAGGTCATCAAACGCGCCCCCAGTTTGGCCAAAGACCATTTGATGGTCGTAAATCTATCTGGTCGCGGTGATAAAGACATGCAAACCGTAATGCACTATTTAGGCGCGCAAGGAGAACAATCATGAGTCGTATTGAGGCGTGTTTTGCGCAGTTAAAACAACAAAACCGTGCGGCATTGGTCACTTTCGTCACCTCGGGCGACCCGAACTACAGCAGTGCCATGCAAATTTTTAAAGGCTTGCCAGACGCGGGTGCGGATGTGATCGAGTTAGGCATGCCCTTCACCGATCCTATGGCGGATGGCCCAGCGATTCAGCTGGCTAACCAGCGTGCTTTGAAAAACGGCCATACACTGCGTAAAACTTTGCAGATGGTGCGTGAGTTTCGCCAAGATAATCAGAGCACTCCAGTGGTGTTGATGGGGTATTTCAACCCGATTCATCACTATGGTGTGGATAACTTTGTGCGTGATGCCCATGAAGTCGGCGTCGATGGTTTGATTGTTGTGGATGTGCCGCCTGAGCATAACGAAGAGCTGTGTGAGCCGGCGCAGGCCGCAGGGATAGATTTTATTCGCCTGACCACACCGACCACCGATGATCAGCGTTTGCCCAAAGTACTGAATAACAGCTCCGGCTTTATTTACTACGTCTCGGTAGCGGGTATTACCGGTGGTGCTACCGCAAGCCTTGAGCACGTCGAAGAAGCCGTCGCGCGCTTGCGTCGTCACAGTGATTTGCCGGTCTGTATCGGTTTTGGTATCCGCACGCCAGAACACGCCGCCAATGTGGCGCGTTTGGCTGAAGGCGTGGTGGTGGGCTCAGCCTTAGTCGATAAAATCAACCAAGCGGCCACCCCAGAGCAAGCGGTCGCCGATGTGCTGGCGCAATGCCGCGAAATTAGCGCGGGTGTGCGTGGTGCACGGGTGTAACATTCTTTAAACCTCAGCTGCAGGCAAGAAACTGTCTGTAGCTGAAGTTTTATCGGTGCTGATGCCGGCCTCCCTAGCGGCTGCCTTACATTTAAGGTCTTGTGCCAAAAATTTCTATCAGTTGTTCACCCTGTGCGGCGCCGGGGTGAAGTTGCAGCAAACCGGTTGCGTCTCGGTATAGGATTGCCGGTGTACCGCTGGCACCCAGTTGCTGCATTAGCTGTAGGTTTTCATCCAGTTGTTTTGACTGTTTACTGGCGATCGGATCTTCTTTGGCAGGGGCTTTACCGCTTTCGTTATCCACCAATGCTTTGCTGCCGTCTTTTGCCGCTAAAATATAGGCGGCTTTTTTGCGGCTGCTTTCGCCCAGTACACCCACTGGAATATGACGGATTTGTACTTTGCCGGACTTAACCCAAGGCTGTGCGTCTGTCCATAGGCGCTTGCAGTAGGGGCAGTTGGGGTCAGTGAAAAAGTAGACTGTGGTTGGTGCTTTGGCTGAGCCTTCGGTAACCCAGTGGCTTTCCTTCTCTAACTTATTCCATAAAACGTCGCTTTGTGGACGGCTGATTTTATCTTCAATAATCGAGCGGGTTAGGTCTTCGCCCTGTGCATCCAGCAAGCTGCCTATTAGTGCATGTTTTTTGTCGCTGGTGAGGTAGATAGCCAGTGGATTTCCTTGATACAACGCAGCATAGCCTTGCATGTCACTGGGCGCATCGAAGGTATCTAGAATCTCTACACCCTTGCCTCGCAAGGCTTCGATAGGCGCTGGGTAATTTTGTGCAAAGGTTAAGCTGGGCAAGCTGGCAATGCAGATAGCTGCTGCTAGGTGGGCTAGTTTCATTGGGATTCCTTTTCGGGTTGGGTATTAATGGTACGCAATGCATGTTTGAGGCTGGCGTTGGATAGCTCACCTAGATGATTGTTTTGTAGTAAACCCTCGGCATCATAAAATAATGTCGTAGGCAGTGATAATGAACTGACCGATTGCCCCATACGAGCGCCCGTATCGAGTAAGACATTATCTAGGCTAAGTTGTTGCTTGATAAAGAACTCTTCTACCAGCTGTTGCCCTTCGCCTTGATTGATAAACACAAAATGGATATCTGGGTTTTGTTGCTGAGCTGCCTCTAGGACGGGCATTTCTCTGCGGCAGGGTGGACACCAGGTGGCCCAAAGATTTACCACCAAGGGTTTGCCTATATAGCTGTGCAATTCCACAGAATGCCCCTGAATATCACGCATCGCCATATCTGGAAGTTTTTGGCTGTCGAGCAGCGCCTGTAATAACGCAAACCCGAGGCCGCTGATGATAATGCCTAGGGTTAAACCGCTGGCCAAAGGAATACGCAATTCGGCTTTACGCCATAAATAATAAGCAGCCACAGCGAGTGCGGCGAGGATACCTACTAAGGGCATAAATCCGCCATCGCGGATATCGATAATCGCCAGTGGGTCAAAACCGTATAGCTGCCAATAGCGGATAACAAAAGCAATGCGCGCCGCGATAAATCCGCTGATGAGCATATGGAACAAAGCGGCTTCTGGATTTGCGCCACGCTTGCGGCCAATAAACCAGCCTAGTAACCAAGCACAGATCAAACCCAAATAAAGTAAAGCAAGGCTGGTTGGGATGGCGAAAGGACCTAGCTGTACGCTGAGCATTTAATTGTTTTCCTGTGCAAGCTTTAGATGGGCAAGAAATTCTTTTGCATTTACCTCACCGGTAATTCGTGCTGCACGAACTTCTTGGCCATTTGGGGCAATAAATAAAATAGTGGGCGGGCCCATAATGCCATACTTTTTTTGTAAGTCTTGTTGCGCGCTGTTATTTTCTGTTACATCAGGTTGTAAAAAACGCATACCTGCAATAGCGGTTTGCACCTCGGGTTGGGCAAAAACAGTTTTTTCCATGACTTTGCACGACACACACCAGTCGGCATAAAAATCTAGGATAGCCCACTGGTTAGCACGCTTGGCTTGGTCAAGTTGTTGGTAAATTGCTTGAGGGTCGCTGTAGCGTATGGCAGTGTTTAAGCTTGCTGGTGCGGGTACTTGCTTAAAATTCGCTAAGGGATCAAGGGGATCCTGTGCGCCACTGGCAGCGCCGAATAAGATCATACTGGCGTAAATACCTAGCAGCAGGCCGATCAAGCGCGTTACAAACAGGCTACGCGGGTGCGTTAAGGTGCCTATTTGTAATGCAATGGCCGCCAGCAGCACACCCCAGAAAATCATGCTTAGGCTGTCATGTATCACAGGGCGAACAATAAAAATCGCAGCGGCTAATAGCGCATAGGCAAAGATTTTGTTAATACTTTGCATCCACTCGCCGGGTTTGGGTAGCCAGCGCATCCCAAAACTCATTGCCAATAACAGCGGTAAGCCGCTACCGATTCCTAGGCTAAATAAAGCCAGTCCACCAGTAGTGGCATTACCCGATTGGCTGATGTACAGCAGCGCACCGGCCAGCGGCGCGGTCATGCATGGACCAACGAGCAAAGCAGAAAATACGCCTAAGCCCGCTGCACCCAGCATACTGCCGCCTTTGATTTGTTGATCCTGCTTGTGTAGGCGGTTGCGTATAAAGCCCGGTAGTTGCAGGGTAAACAAACCAAACTGAGCCAGTGCTAGGAAGACAAATAAGCTGGCAAAAGGAATAAGTAACCATGGATTTTGTAGCATGGCACTGAGGTTGCCTAATTGTGCGGCAATTACACCCAGCACGGCATAGACCAACGCCATGGGGATAACAAAGGCAGCACCTAAGCGCGCACCTTGCCAGCCGCCGGGTTTAGAGCCAGCAATTACACTGCTAAGAATGGGCAGCATAGGTAGCATGCAGGGAGTGAAAGCCAGCAGTAAGCCCATGATAAAGAACGCACCAATATTGGCTAATAAACCTGCATCTGCTAAACGCGCGGCAATACTTTGGTCTTCTGCTAATCCGCTTGTAGGGTTACTGTTGCTGTCTGCGCTTGCGGTAGTCAGTTGTAGTTCTGTGGTTTGTGGTGGATAGCAGAGTCCTGCGTCGGCACAGCCTTGCCAGCTGACTTGTAGTGGCTGTGGGTGACTTAGGCTTACGGGTACGCGCAAGTTGTTATGGTAAATTTCAGTTTTACCAAAAAACTCATCTTCGTTTTCAATACCGTCGGGGATATCGAGTTCGATTGGGTTTTCTCTGGCGTCTAGCGCTTTAATGCTGTGGCGGTACAGGTAATAACCTGGGGATATTTGCCAGTTCAACAGGGCCTCGCCCTGCTCGCCTTCTATTAGGGTAAGTTGAAAGGCTTGCTCGACAGGCAAAAAATCCTGCTTGTTAGTAAAAAAAGCATTGGCGGTCAATGTAAACAAAAGTAAAGATAAGCTGATTAGGTAACGCATAGGTGGTTTGCCATCTTAGAGTGCTAAGGAAGCGTTGAATAATTAGGAAGCCTTTGAATAACTACCTGCGTAGCTACCACCGCGTTAAAAACGTACTCAAAATGCTCATTTACTATGTGTAAACTGCGCTTTTTCGTACGTTTTGACTCGCTAGCGCTCGCCCTTCGGGCCAGCCTTTGGCTGTTACTCCCGTTGGTCGTTGCGCCTTGTGTTAGCGTCCTCGGTAACGTTATTCAGAGGCTCCTTAGCTGTCGTTTCTCGCTGGTATTATTCTGTGCGCCCTTAAATGTTTTTAGTCGCTGTAACGGATGCTTAATGCTGATTACTGGGTATTAACAGAGCATTAACAAAGGCATTTTATGCTGATTATTATTGTTTTGCCTTAACTCTAGTGAGCGGGTATTGTTTAAATCATTCTGAATTTCTCTTTGAGTAATTATGCATATTTTATTGGTAGAAGATGACGCACAAATTGCCGATGGCCTATGTGCTGCTTTGGCCTTAGAAAATTTTACTGTGGATCATGTGGCAACCGCGACTGCAGCCGAGCAGGCGCTATCTTTAGGGCACTTCGATGCGGTTATTTTGGATTTGGGTTTGCCCGATGAAGACGGTGTTTCTTGGCTTGAGCGTATGCGTCGCCAACAGCATGATTTGCCAGTGCTTATCCTAAGTGCGCGTGATTCAGTTGCCCAGAAAGTGTCCGGCTTACAGGCCGGTGCTGACGATTACTTATTGAAGCCTTTTGATTTGCGTGAGCTCAGTGCTCGATTACATAGTTTATTGCGCCGAAGCTCGGGGCGCAGTACCCATGTGATTGAACATGAGGGTTTGATGGTTAACCCCAGCCATTTGGAAGTTACGCTGCATGGCGTACCCGTCAATTTGGCACGTCGTGAAATGGCGTTGCTACTGGCTTTTTTAAATAACCCCAAGCGCATTCTTAGCGCAGAGTACTTACAGGATGCTTTGTATGGACTGGGTGATGGTGTGGAAAGTAATGCCATTAATGTGCATATCTACAATCTGCGCCGCAAGTTGGGTAGCTCCATGATTCAGACCGTCCGTGGACTGGGTTTTCGTTTAGGTGTTCCTGATGAGCCTGCGTAAACGCCTACTGCTCATTTTGGGTGGTACCTTTGTGTTGTTATGGGGTGTTGCGGCGTTATGGATGCTGGGTGAGTTACGCCATGAGGTTGAGCGGATTTTGGATGAGCGCCTCGCATCCTCGGCGAATATGGTCGCGGGTTTGTTGGAGCAAATTCCTGCACCCGTTGGTGCACCGCAGTTAAGTCCTTTGACCAGTCAAATTTTCGGCTTAAAGCGCGGCTTGGTTTGCCAAGTGCGTAACTTGCGCGGCGAAGTACTAGTGCGCTCACCCAATATGTTTTTTTCCGAGCCGGATGAAGAGTTGCTTGGGTTTGCAGTTACGGCTATTGATGGGCAGCAGTGGCGTACCTTTACGGTACAGCGACGCAACTTGTTGATTACCACGGGCGATAAAATGGAGGAGCGCGAGCATTTACAGCGGGTAATTTTAGTGGCTGCGGCCTCCCCTGTTTTGTTGGCGCTGGTGGGTAGCTTGGTGCTGATTTGGCTAGGTATTGGCCGTGGATTAGCACCCTTGCAGGTATTGCGTCTGCAGTTGGCGCAACGCAAGGCTGATGATTTAACCGCACTCGATTCCGCACTGGCTCCCAAA
>LFTS01000088.1 GCA_001513435.1 Gammaproteobacteria bacterium DTU040 | reverse complement strand
TCTAAATACCCAGTCGCCAATACTGACGATTAAGCCGGACTCTTCAGCCAACGGAATAAACTCAGCCGGACTAATCATGCCGCGCTCAGGGTGATGCCAACGTATCAAAGCCTCGGCCTTACAAATACGGCCAGAAACAAGTTTTGTAATCGGCTGGAAGTGCAGCTCAAACTGCTTGTTTTCGATGGCGCTGCGCATATCGTTGATCAGTTGCAGGCGATTACGAGCCTCATCGTGCAGTGCTTGGGTAAAGTAACTAAGTCGATTACGACCCAGCTCTTTAGATGCGTACATTGCTTGATCGGCGCTGCTGATTAAGAGTTCAAGATCCGTTGTGTCGTTCGGGCAGAAGGCGATACCTACGCTAGCCCCGACATAAATTGTTTTATCGCTGATCGAAAAAGGCTCTGCCAGTGCGCTGATAATTTGCTCGGCAATTTGCTCACCGTCGTTGATGTTTTTTAAGTTTGGCAAAATCACGCTGAATTCGTCACCACCCATACGCGCGACAGTATCGGTTTCCTGGACACAATTTTTGATTCGTCTTGCAGCCTGAATAAGCAGCTTGTCACCCATAGGATGGCCTAGGGTGTCGTTAACACCTTTAAAATGGTCGAGATCAATAAAGAGTAACGCGAGTAGTGCGTCTTCGTGCAAGGTCTTATGGATTTCCTGTTTTAAACGATCTTGAAACATATACCGGTTGGGTAAATCCGTCAGAAAATCATAGTTGGCTTGACGCCAAATTAACTCATCTGCATGCGCCTTACTGGTGATATCCGAGGCAACGGAGATATAGCGCAGAATGTCGCCTTTATCGTTACGAATAGCATTGGTAGTAAACCATGCTAGATATATTTCACCGTTTTTACAGCGGTTCCATACCTCCCCCTGCCAATAACCGCGCTGTGCAATACTTTCCGTCATGGCAGCGAAAAAATCAGCATCGTGACGATCTGAATGCAGAAGCACAGGGTCTTTACCGCGGATATCCTCAATACTGTAGCCTGTCAGCTTATTAAAAGCCGGGTTGCACGCGACGATTTTGTGTTCAGCATCTGTTACCAGCACGGCTTCTGAAATATTGGTGTATATGGATGACGCTAGATGAAGCTCCTCTTCAGCGCGCGCTCTATCTAAAGCAATGCCTAGCAAGTTGGCGGCACTTTCAATCAGAGCAATTTCCTGCTCGTCAGGACAGCTTGGTTTATCGCGGTAGATAGCAAAGGTTCCTAATACACTGCCGGATACGGATAAAATGGGTTCTGACCAACAGGAACCCAAACCCGCTTTAGCAGCAAAGTTTTTACTGATTTCCCAATAGGGATGAGCGCTGATGTCTTCGACAATCACACGTTGCCCCGTATAGGCAGCGGTCCCACATGAGCCGATACCCATACCAATACTAAAGCCATCAATAGCTTTGCTAAAAAACTCCGGCAGGCTAGGTGCAGCACCCGTAAAAAGGCGCTTTTTTTCTTGATCTAGAAGAAGGATTGAACACATAGACTCAGGGTAAATTGCCTCACTTAACTCGATAACATAAAGCATGATTTCATCAAGAGAGCAGCCTCTAGCCACTTTTTCCAAAGTGTGCTGGCGCATTTTTTCACGCCGTTCAGCCATTTTACGCTGAGAAACATCTTCAATTACCGAAACTGCATAGGCAAAACTAGTGTCTTTATTTCGAATTGCCCGAACACTCAGGTGCGTATCAATTGCTTTACCGGTTCTACTTATAAAGCGTTTTTCCCGCGTGAATTCATCAATAGAGCCATCAATTAACTGTTGCAAAAAACTATTATCAGATTCTAGATCATCGGGGTGGGTTAGCGAGTCCCATGTCATACCTTCCAGCTCTTCGGCGGTATAGCCGAGCATATCGCAGAGTGCCTGATTAACTTCAAGCCAGTATTTATCTGCACTACTCGCCGCCATACCCAGCATGGAACTCTCAAAATAAGCACGGTAATGTTGCTCGTTGGCACGTAAAGTTTCTAAGGTGCTTTGCCCTTGCTGTTCGCGGTCGAAGTTACCGGGAGCCGTACTCATGGTTGGCTCATTTGATTGTTTTCCTTCTTCGATTTCGCGCTCAGTTGTTTTAATCAAGATCTTTCTCGCTTTTATTGTAATTTTTATTACCAAAACGTCTGGGATTTTACTTAAAAAACTGCGAATAGCTATGAGTTGGTCGCTATGCGGCAATAATAAACAATGTAAAAGAAACTAGAACCTGTACCTAAGCACTACAGCAAAGCTATCCATGGAAAACTCATCAACAGTATGCTTCAACCGTTACTCGATATTTTCGACAGCTACTATCGCATGCGCCAGAGGTGGCCCAAGCTAATACGCTGCTCTGCATGTATGATAAACAGCAAGGCGTTAACTATTTGCATTTCCAGCTGTTGTGCAGTATATTGCGCGCCTGTTGAGTAGCGCTCAACTTTTGCGGTGAAGTGTCCGAGTGGCTGAAGGAGCACGCCTGGAAAGCGTGTATACGGGTAACCGTATCGAGAGTTCGAATCTCTCCTTCACCGCCATATTTTATTTTAAATCCCTGATTATTCAGGGATTTTTTTTGCCTAAATCTTGGTTATATCCTCATAAGCGCTATATTTTAGCCTTAAGACGACGTTAAATATTTATTAAGCTGCACAGCGCTTATGCTATAGCTTTGGTTATAAAAACAAGGCTGTAGAAACACGGGCACCTTGCGTTTTACTTGGTTAGTCGACATATTCAAAGACTTCTTAGGTGTGGTTTGAATATGAATTTAAAATTTTTAGGGCGTAGAAAGGTTTTAATTGATCAATGCGAGGATAGCTACGGTCGCATTGCTGTGGATGCTATTGCTGGTTATAGATTTTTAGTGTTCGGTGAGAATGTAGAGCAAAGTTGCGTCAAAGTGGATAATCCGGCATGGCTGGAGTATCAATATACACGGGCGATGTTGCTGGGCGGGCTTTGTCATCCCTCGCCAGAAAGCGCTTTATTTTTAGGTTTGGGCTCAGGCGTTTTAACCCAGGCCTGTATGCTAGCTTTGCCGAGCCTGTATGACATCGAGGTAATTGAGCTACGTCCTGACGTGGTACGAATGGCTTCGCAGCACCTTGGCTTTAATGCAGAGGATGAACGTTTAACCCTGCGTTATGGCGATGCAATGGAACTGCTACAGACAGCAGAGCAAGCCGATTTGATTTTTATGGACCTCTATGATGAGAATGGTCCGGCGCGCGGTCATTTAGCATGGAAGTTTTTACAAGACTGCCGCGACAAGTTAAGCGAAAACGGCTGGTTGATAATTAATCAGTGGGCTACTGCGGATTACCAACCGTTGGCAGCCGCATTACTACGCGGGGTGTTTGAGCATCATTACTGGGAAATTCCTGTCAAAGAAGGCAATGTTATTTTGTTAGTGCCTGCCAGTTACGAACAGACCCTGCCTTTAGCTGAGCTTAGACAGCGAGCAAAACAGCTGACTAAAATTTTAGGTTATAGGCTGACAAATGTAGTTGAGCGCATTCGGGTGCCTGTTTTGTAGTTGTTTAAGCGCAAGGACAGGAGCGATTCCTCAAAATATACTCATGTTATTTAGTTGTAATAGTAGGTAAAAAATAATGTCATCTAAAATGCGAGCACAAGAACGCCATAAAGCCATGCGCCGTACCAGTCTTGTGGGTGCGGTCGTCAATCTAGCTTTAACCATTGGCAAAGTATTTTTCGGTATTGTTGGCCAGTCTCACGCGTTGATAGCTGATGGTGTGCACTCTTTGGCTGATTTGAGCACTGATTTGATGGTGTGGTTTGCCGCCAAGTACAGCAATCAGCCCGCTGATGAAGATCACCCCTATGGTCATGCGCGCATTGAAACCATGTTCACTGTGGCTTTAGGTGTCGTACTTATTGCAACCTCTGTGGGGATTGCTTGGGATTCTGCAGAGCGCTTGTTGAATCCGGACTTGTTATTACAACCTACACCTATTGTTTTATTAGTTGCCTTTATTTCTATTGTGGCTAATGAAGGGCTGTACCAGTACACCATGATCGCTGCGCGCAAACACCGTTCATCACTGCTGAAAGCCAACGCATGGCACCACCGCTCAGATGCGATTTCATCCGTTGTTGTGCTGTTGGGTGTGGCCGGTAGCTTGTTGGGCTTAACCTACCTTGATGCGTTTGCTGCAGCAGTAGTAGCCTTTATGATTGCTAAGATCGGCTGGGAACAGGCTTGGAACTCAATCCGTGAGCTGATTGATACAGGCCTTGACGCTAAACAGGTGAGCGCCATTAAAAAGCTGATTAAAAATATTGATGGTGTGCATGGCGTACACATGCTACGTACGCGGCGCATGGCGGGTAATTCCATTGTTGATGTACATATTCAAGTGGATGATTTTTTAAGCGTTTCTGAGGGACATCGCATTTCTGAGCATGTACGGCATATGTTGTTAGAGTCTAATAAAGATATTGTCGACGTGGCGATTCATATTGACCCTGAAGATGATGAGATTGCTGATCCTAGTAGCAAGCTTCCTTTGCGCCGCGAAGTATTGCAGGATTTACGCGAGGTGTGGCGCGAGGATCTGAAAAATGTGGATATGGATAAAGTCGTGCTGCATTACTTAAACGGTCAAATTCATATCGAAGCGTTTTGTCATGTTGAACCGGAGCTGGAAGTGGGTGAGCGCTTGATTGAGCAGGCCCAACAACTTTCCTATGTGGGGCGGGTTAGTTGGTACAGTCCGCTAGGTGCAAAACAAAAAACAACCCCCTAAGCTTGTAAGTTTTAGTTAACTGAGTACAATACTCAGCGCGCCCTACTTGGGCGATCTTCGATGGTGACTCTGTCGGTCCCTTCGCAACGATTATCCGTGAACCCGGTCAGGCCTGGAAGGGAGCAGCCGTAGCGGAGACATTGTGTGCCGAGGTGTGGCTGGCGGGGTCACCTCCAATCTTGCATTTATTGCGCATCTCATTATTTTTAATCTTAAAACCCATCTCTAAGCATGCATTTTTTCGTCTGCTCCGTTAGCATGTACGCTCGAAAAAATCTTAACATGGGGCGTTCATGAGTTATCAGGTGTTGGCACGCAAATGGCGGCCGCGTTCTTTCCGTGAAATGGTTGGTCAAGGGCATGTGTTAAAAGCATTGATTAATGCTCTAGACAGCCAGCGGCTGCACCATGCTTATCTGTTTACGGGTACGCGCGGCGTAGGAAAAACCACTATTGCGCGGATTATGGCTAAGTGCCTGAACTGTGAGCAGGGAGTTAGCTCTACTCCCTGTGGTGTGTGTTCCATTTGTCGTGAAATTGACGAAGGGCGCTTTGTCGATTTAATCGAAGTGGATGCGGCCAGCAAAACCAAGGTCGAAGATACCCGCGAACTGCTTGATAACGTGCAGTATATGCCCAGCCGTGGCCGTTATAAGGTGTACCTGATTGACGAGGTACACATGCTCTCTACCAGCTCGTTTAACGCCTTGTTAAAAACTCTGGAAGAACCACCGCCGCACGTTAAATTCTTACTGGCTACCACTGATCCGCAAAAATTACCGCCTACGGTGTTGTCGCGTTGCTTACAGTTTTCCTTAAAAAACATGCCCCCCGAATCTATCGTCGGGCATTTAAGCCATGTACTGGCTAGCGAAAATATTCCTTTTGAAGAACAAGCGCTATGGCTGCTAGGGCGACCTGCCGATGGCTCTATGCGCGATGCCATGAGCTTGAC
>LFTS01000138.1 GCA_001513435.1 Gammaproteobacteria bacterium DTU040 | reverse complement strand
GTGATATCCGGAAAAGGAAAGCCATCATGCTGCATCGCCAAAGGCGTGGCGGTCATAAGTAGCACCATGATGCCGTATCCAATCGCACCTGCCGCAATGGCGGCAATCAAGATCGGCTGCTGAAACAAGGTGCGGTAACTGCGCGGGACTTGTGTGTGATCGCGAGCTTTCGCCGGCGGTAAAGGCAAGAGCGCAATTAATACCAACGCCAACGCATACAGACCGGCTAAGCCATAAAACGAGCCAACAAAAGGACTGCCGGAATACCAGTGTTGTGCCCAGTCGGCTATGTTAGGCCCCAAGATAGCCGCCAGTACGCCACCGGCCATCACCATACTGATGGCGCGAGAACGGTGGTTAGGAGCGCAGTCCAAGGCAGCAAAACGGTATTGCTGACTGGTTCCAATCGCCACCCCAATCAACATAGTGCCCACGGCAAACAACCAAATATCACTGGCATGCAAGCCCTGCAATGCCACCCATGCCCCAAACAAGCCGATGCTATTACCCAACAAAAAACCTACTTTACGCCCCAAGTGTTGCATGATATGTGCGGCAGGCAAGGTGGCGGCAATCACACCCAAGAACTGAAACGCCATCGGCAAGGTAATCTGCGCCGGATGGGTCGCCAGCTCTTTACCTATCAAGGCAGACACGGCGACCAATAAGATATTTCCTGTGCCTAGCAACGCCTGCGCGATGGCTAAACCCCATACTGTAATAGGCACAATTGCCCTCCAAATTTGATCTGGATGAACTCTATACTTTTCAAATGATTCGTGTTGAGGTTTGGCTGGTGCCTGTGTGGGCACAAGTGCCCACCAATGACTCTACTGCAGGTACTGATTGGCCTGTACCAAATGCTGCTCATCCAGCGCGCCAACCAAAGCCGCCAACTGCAGCTGATGCACAATTAAGGCCACCTTGGCGTTGAGTAAATCAATTTGCACGCGGGTGAGCTGGTTGTCCGCATCCAAGGCTTCAAGGGTGGTTTTATCACCCAGTTTCTGCCCTAGGCGGGTGGACTCGGCACGTAACTGGCTCGCCTGCAGTGCCTGTTGCAAGGCATCAACCTGCTGTGCACTGACCTGCACCGCATGCCAAGCAGCGCGGGTTTGCTGCTGCACCTGCTGACGTACGTTTTGCGCTTGCGCCAACTGCTGCTCGTGGTTGTAAAACGCTTCTTTACGCTTGGCGCTGCGATAACCACCGGTGAAAATCGGCACGTTAACCTGCAGGCCAACCATCCAGTCATCGGCCTTGTTCAATGCTGAGCCATAACGGCCGCTACCATCGAGCTTTTCATGGCTTAAACGGCCCACCAAATCCAGTGTTGGGCTTTGCCAGCTGGAATAGCTAGCAATCTCTTCTTGCGCAATGTACACGCCTTTATCCTGCATCAACACCGCTGGATTAAGCTGTACCGCATCCGCTAACCAGTCACTTAAAGACGCCAATTCTGGGTGCTGCACCGGTGCGGCCAGTGGCAAACTCAATAACTTGCCTGGCGTCATACCGGTTAAATCGGTAAAGGCCGCTTCCGCCAAATGCTGCTGCATACGTGCTGCAAGCAATTGCGCCTCCAATGTACGAGCCTGTGCGCTGGCTTCGTAGCTGTCCGTCACTGGACGATCCCCCACCTCAAAGCGCGCTTGAGTTTCTTGCTGCGCAGTGCTGGCCTGAGTGTATTGCTGCTCGAGCAACTCGGTGGTTTGCCGGGCGACTAAGACATCAAAATAACGCTCAACCACCTTTATAATCAGCTGCTGCTGTGCATGCTGCCATTGTAAATCCGACAGCTCACTGGCCAAACGCAGCTGACGGCTTTGCGCGAGGCGCTCACGACTTAGCAAGGGTTGTTTTAAACCGATTTCATAGGCGCGCAAGTCGCCCCCAGTGATGGAGTTGTTAAACTCCACCTGATTATGCGTACCCATGCCCGGCGCTGAAAAGTTAGCGCCTTGGCTGGTACTCTTATGACCACCGCGCCCCGCTGTACCGCTGGCACCTATGGTTGGCAGCCATAAACTACGCGCCTGCTGTGTTTGCGTTCGTCCTGCCTCTGCAGCCGCCTGATCGGCGCGGTACTGCGGATCTTGCTGCACGGCGAGCTGCCATGTGCTTAACAAATCCAACGGCTTTGCACTGGCGGTGCCCTGCCATGCAGCTGCACAGAGGGCAAACGCCAAGCCGATTAAGCTTAGTTTTTTAGCTGCCATCATTTGCACCTTAACAACCCGGTTTTACACCTACTTTACGTAGAATGGTTTCCAGCAAGCACCACTTAGTCAGTCCGCTCTGGAAAATATTGGCGCCCACAAAAAGTGTGAAGGCTAAGAACCACTCATTCACAAAAATTGGGCTGGAAGGCACACCCAGCGCCAAAGTGAGCATGATAAAAACACCTGCAATCACACGTACAAGTTGCCATGAAGTCATTGTGTATCTCCTTGAGGAATAATGCGTTCAATTTTGTTGCGATAAGCTGCGTAATACAGCAAGGGAATCACCACTAAGGTGAGCAAGGTTGACACCAGCACACCAAAGATCAGTGAAATGGCTAAGCCGTTAAAGATAGGGTCATCTAGAATAAACAACGCCCCCAACATCGCCGCCAAACCCGTCAGCAAAATGGGTTGTGCACGAATAATGGCGGAGTCCACCACGGCTTGTTCAATAGTGCGTCCTTTGGCGATCTCAAGATTAATAAAATCAACCAAAAGAATGGAGTTACGCACGATAATTCCTGCCAGCGCGATCATGCCAATCATGCTGGTGGCCGTAAATTGTTGCCCCAGCAAGGCATGCCCAGGCATGACACCAATAATGGTCAGCGGAATGGGTGCCATAATAATTAACGGCGTTAAATAAGAGGAGAAGTGCGCCACCACCAGCAGATAAATCAACAGGATGCCCACCGCGTAGGCAGCGCCCATATCGCGGAAGGTTTCATAAGTAATCTGCCACTCCCCGTCCCACTTCATTGCGTAGTTACGGTAGGGGTCGCTGGGCTGATTGATAAAGTACTCATCAATCGGCGTGCCCGCTGGGGTGATAATCTCGCCAATTTCTGCGCGTGACCAGAACATGCCGTACAACGAGCTATCAACCTTACCGGCCATATCCGCCGTCACAAAGTGCACGGGAAGCAGGTCTTTATGGAAAATTGGTTGCTCGCGCAAGGTGTCCGTAATCTGCACCAATTCTTCAATGGCAATCAGCGCACCGCTACGGCTACGTACTTTTAACTGCAACAGCGCATTCAAGTCACCGTGTAACTCAGGCTTTAATTGGATATAAGCCGAGGCCGGATACTTACTGCCATCATGCAACCAAGCCGCATCCTCACCATGCAAACCCGCACGCAACGTAGCGACAATATCCGCCTGCGCAACGCCCAGCTGACTGGCTTTGCTGCGGTCAATAATCAACATCTTGCGCGGGGCATCGGCAATGGAGCTGTCATCCAGATCAACAACACCCTCGACATTACCCAACGCCGCCAATACTGCATCTGCAACCTCACGCCGGCCTTCTGCCGTTGGTCCGTAGATTTCCGCCACAATGGGCGCTTGAACCGGTGGACCCGGGGGGACTTCAACCAC
>LFTS01000249.1 GCA_001513435.1 Gammaproteobacteria bacterium DTU040 | reverse complement strand
GACAGACCGCACCCTGTTCCAGCAACCGATCTTGATTGCCGCCATTGCGGCAGGTGCGATTGGATACGGCATCATGGTGCTACTTATGACCGCCACGCCTTTGGCGATGCAGCATGATGGCTTTCCTTTTCCGGATATCACCACGGTGATTCAGTGGCATGTGTTGGGTATGTTTGTCCCTTCGTTTTTTACTGGGCACTTGATCCGCCGTTTTAGTTCACGCACCGTTATTTTATGGGGCTGTGTGCTGCTGCTTATCTGTATTGTAATTCATATGCTGGGGCAGAGCTTTGCGCACTATTTGGCGGGACTGCTGTTACTGGGTGTGGGCTGGAACTTTACTTTTATTGGCGGCACGCACCTGTTGACCTACACCTACGAGCCAGCCGAGCAAGGCAAGGTGCAGGGGATTAATGAGTTTTTAGTCTTTACGGCTGCAGCGGTTGGCAGTCTGTTTGCCGGACAAGGAATACACGCGTTAGGCTGGCTGGGTCTTAATTTGGCGTCGATTCCCTTTATCCTCTTGGTGGCGGTGGTGATTATGCGTCTGCAAGACAGCCGCTCGCGGGAGAAAGAGCGCAAAGTGGTGGCCGATTAAACTCGATGCAAGCCATCAAGCATCTAGCTTGGCGGGAATGATTTTGGCATTTATGAGTGCTGCTGCTAGTATTGCACCTCTATTTTCCGCCTAAAAACCATCATGAAATTTGTCTTACTTATCTCCTCAGCACCGCAGTCGCCGGCCACGCGGCGAGCCCTGCGCTTTGCAGAAGCGCTGCTTGAGTCTGGGCATCGCCTTGAGCGCGTGTTTTTCTATCAAGAAGCCGTGCACATAGCGTCCAAATTGTTGGTGTATCCGCAAGATGAGCCCAATATTGCCCAGCAATGGCAAGCCTTTATTCAACAACACCAACTTGACGCTGTGGTGTGCATCGCTGCCGCTTTGCGTCGCGGCGTAGTGGATGAAGGTGAGGCGAAACGCTATCAATTACAGGCGAGTAATTTAGCGCAAGGTTATACGCTTTCAGGTTTAGGTCAGTTGCATGAGGCTATTCAGCAGGCCGAACGCATGGTGCACTTCAGGGGGTAGGCATGAGTGTTTCAATCTTATTGATTAACCGCAGCAGCCCTTGGTCAGGTTTGACCGCGCGGGAAGCTTTGGATATTGCCTTGTCGGGCGGCGCTTTTGATCTGCCGATTAGCATGCTGTGGCTCGATGAAGGGGTTTGGCAGTTGGTGGGCGAGCAACAACCGCAACAGCTGGAACAAAAAAATCTGCCAGCTCAACTCAGCGCGTTACCTATGTTTGGCATAGAAAAGCTTTATGTGGCGCAACACAGCCTAGAGCAGCGCGGCTTAACTGAAGCCGACTTAACGCTTGAGGTGTCAGTGGTGGATGCAGGGCAAATCGCGCAACTTATTGGGCAGCATCAACAGGTACTCAGCCTCTAATGACCAGTTTACATATTATTAATCACTTAGCTGACGTGCAGACGTGTCAGGCATTGATTGCGGACACGGATGCCGTGCTGCTGTGCGGCGATGCCGTGTATGCCTTGCGTCAACCCTTGGGTTTAACGCACAGGTTGTATGCGCTAGCCGAGGATGTTCAAGCGCGTGGGCTTGAGTCCTTTAATCAGGCAAAGAGTGTGGATTATCCAGAGTTTGTCGCCCTGTGTGCCAGCTATGCCAAGGTGGTGGCATGGTAAAGTCGTTACAAGTAGCCGGAAGACTCATTGAGTTAGATGAAGACCTTTGTTTGGTTAGGCTGGCTGATTGGGATGAGCAGGTGGCACAGGCTTTGGCAGCGCAGGAAGGTATCGTGTTGGGTGCAGAACACTGGCAAGTACTCTATGCGCTGCGCGACTTTTACCAAGAATTTGATTTATCACCGGCTAATCGCGCACTCGTTAAATATCTAACCCAGCGTCTTGGTAAAGAGGTAGGCAATAGCATGCACCTAAACAGCCTGTTTAAAGGCACACCGGCGAAATTGGCTGCCCGTTTGGCGGGTTTGCCCAAGCCAGCGAATTGCTTTTGATACAGCCGCCGCTAGCCACTTCAGTGAACATATAAGGAACACTAATGACTCAGCATGAACACCCTTTTGCAACCTACATTCGAATTTTAGGCAAGGGCCAAAAAGGCTCGCGTGGACTGACCCAAGAAGAAGCCTACACAGCAATGGGAATGTTGCTCGACGGCAAGATAGAAGACACTCAGCTAGGTGCTTTTTTAATGCTGCTGCGCTTTAAAGAAGAAACTGCCGAAGAGCTGGCTGGTTTTGCCCAAGCGGTGCAGGAGCGCGTGCAAGCACCCAAAATTCAAGTGGATTTGGACTGGCCCAGCTATGCGGGTAAAAAGCGTCAACTGCCTTGGTATTTATTAGCGATTAAAGCTCTAGCGCAGTCAGGTGTACGGATTTTTATTCATGGCGGTGGGCAGCATACCGATGGACGGCTGTATACCGAAGATTTGCTGGAAACCTTGGGCATTCCCCATTGCAATAGCTGGGACGAGGTCAGTCAGGCGCTGGATAAACAGAATGTGGCTTATATGGGGCTGGGGCAGTGGATGCCGCGCTTGCAACGTTGTATTGAGCTGCGTAACACCCTAGGTTTGCGCTCACCAGTACACTCATTGGCCCGCTTGCTTAACCCCTTGCAAGCGCACTGTGTTTTACAAGGTATTTTTCATCCGAACTACCAGCCAATCCAACAGCAAGCCAACGTCTTGTTGGGGCAGCGTTCTTTAGTGATTAAAGGTGATGGGGGAGAGATTGAAGTACGTCCCGACGCAACTGGCACCCTAATGGGTGCAACTGATGGGCAGGCATGGGATGAAGAGTGGCCTGTGCAGATTGCACGCCAAGTCAAAGCGCCAACCTTAGAACCGCAGCGTTTATTAGCGCTTTGGCAAGGACAAGACAATGACATCTATGGGGAGCAAGCCATTATCGCCACCATCGCTTTGGGCCTGCGTGGCTTAGGGCAAAAGCGTGATGAAGCTTTTGCGCAGGCACAAAAGATTTGGCAAGCAAGGTAGCTCTAACTTTCTTGCCTAATACTGACTGCGAGAATATCGCAAGGCGCACGGGATAACAGATCGCTGGTGGTTGAACCAAACAGCAGTGCTAATCCGTGTCGTCCGTGACTGCCAACCACAATCAGATCGCAGTTTTCTTCTTCTGCTAACTGGTGAATTTCCTGTCGTGCTTGCCCATGACGCACAAAGCAGTGCTCAGTGTCCAGTTGCGAATACTGACTCTGCAATTCCCCAAGCCTTGTTTGCGCTTGTTCATTTTGCTGCTCTTGCAGCAAACTCAAATCCATCGGTACATCACCACCAAAGGCCATGGACAGAGGCTCTATCACATGAATGAGTGATATTTTGCTGTTGAAACTCGATTGCAACTCTATCGCTTTGCGCAATACGCAGTGACAATCTTCACTCATGTCCGTAGCGACCAAAATATGCTGGTAAGCCATACTGGAATCTCCGTTGATCTTCTTTACCTGTTTATAGTCTTTGCGCAGCACGATGTAAAGCATGCTTGGCGGATCTGTTTATTTTTTTGTGAGCGAAAATAAAGCCTCATTAAAATGCTTGAAAATCAACAGGCTGGTTTTGACTTTGACTATCGATAGTATAAAAACACGTATGAGCAATTGACAAAGACCGAAAATTTCGAGAATGTGTAGCTATGAATCAAACGAGCGTATGAAATGCTTGTTGGTTAAAATAAATTGGCTGGATTACATGCTGTAGGGCAGCCAGTTTTCATAATAATAGTGGAGAACAGTTGATGATTTACGCAGGCGTAGCCATCACGGTGAATACCCTAGAAGATGGCATTGTCGAATTTAAGTTCGACCTAGAGGGTGAATCCGTAAACAAATTTAATCGACTTACCTTGACCGAGTTTCGTGCTGCCGTAGACGCTGTGCGTGCAGACACAAACATCAAGGCGATAGTCGTCACTAGTGGTAAAGACACCTTTATTGTCGGTGCAGATATCACCGAATTTGTCGAAAACTTCCAGCTTCCAGAAGATGAGCTCATTGCCGCCAATTTAGAAATCAATCAGATTTTTAATGATTTTGAAGATTTGGCTGTTCCTACAGTGGTTGCTATTAATGGTATCGCTTTGGGTGGTGGTTTTGAGCTGTGCATGGCGGCCGATTACCGAGTAATGTCGGAAAAAGCCAAGGTTGGCTTACCCGAAGTGAAGTTAGGTATTTACCCGGGTTTTGGCGGCACAGTGCGTTTACCACGCTTGATAGGTGCTGATAACGCCATTGAGTGGATTGCTGCCGGTAAAGAAGCGCGTCCTGATGAAGCCCTGAAAGTAGGTGCAGTCGATGTGGTGGTGCCAGCGGATAAACTGTTGGATGCAGCGCTTGATTTAGCCAAGCGTGCGATATCAGGCGAACTGGATTATGAAGCCAAACGTCAGCCGAAACTGGAAAAACTCAAGCTCAACCCAATTGAGCAGATGATGTGCTTTGAAAGTGCCAAAGGTTATGTGGCAGGTAAAGCAGGCCCGCACTATCCGGCACCGGTCGATGCAATTAAAACCATGCAAAAAGCCGCTAACCATGGCCGCGATAAAGCCTTGGCAATCGAAGCGGCTGGCTTTGTTAAACTAGCCAAGACTACTGTAGCCAGTAGCTTGATTGGATTGTTTTTAAATGACCAAGCACTCAAGCGTAAAGCCAAAGGCTACGAGAAAGCTGCTAAACCAGTGAATATGGCAGCAGTGTTAGGTGCAGGCATCATGGGTGGCGGTATCGCCTACCAGTCGGCGCTCAAAGGCACTCCTATTTTAATGAAGGATATTCGTGAAGAGGGCATTCAGCTTGGTTTAGATGAAGCAGCTAAGCTGTTAGTAAAACGCTTAGAGCGCAAACGCATTGAGCCCCTTGAGATGGCTAAGGTGCTAAATGCTATTCGCCCAACGACTTCTTACGGTGACTTTGGCACTGTAGATATTGTTGTTGAAGCCGTAGTAGAAAACCCCAAGGTCAAGCAAGCCGTTTTAGCTGAAGTGGAAGAACAGGTCGGGGAAAACACCATCTTAGCGTCCAACACCTCAACCATTTCCATTAACCATCTGGCTAAAGCCCTAAAGCGTCCGCAAAACTTTGTCGGTATGCACTTCTTCAACCCAGTACACATGATGCCACTAGTGGAAGTGATACGTGGTGAGCACAGTTCTGACGAGGCAGTGGCCACCACTGTGGCTTACGCACAGAAAATGGGTAAGAACCCTATTGTGGTCAACGACTGCCCAGGCTTCTTGGTTAACCGTGTGCTGTTCCCTTACTTTGGCGGCTTTGCCAAGCTAATCAGTGCAGGCGTGGATTTCCCCCGTATTGATAAACTCATGGAGCGATTTGGCTGGCCCATGGGCCCGGCGTATTTAATGGATGTGGTGGGGATTGATACCGCACACCATGCCCGTGATGTGATGGCTGAAGGCTTCCCGGATCGCATGAAGGAAGACGCGCAAACCGCCGTGGATGCGCTGTATAAAGCCGAGCGTTTAGGTCAGAAAAACGGCAAGGGCTTCTATGCTTATGAAACCGACAAGCGCGGCAAGCCGAAGAAAGTCGTGGATGAGTCCATTGCCAGTGTGCTGGCGCCGATTGTACGTGAACAGCGCGAGCTAACCGACGAGGACATTATTAACTGGATGATGATCCCGCTGTGTCTAGAAACCGTACGTTGTTTGGAAGATGGCATCGTGGAAACCGCAGCCGAAGCGGATATGGGCTTGATTTACGGCATTGGTTTCCCACCGTTCCGTGGTGGCGCACTGCGCTATATCGACACTATGGGTGTGGCGGAATTTGTCGCCTTAGCCGATAGCTATGCCGAGTTGGGCGCGCTGTACCAGCCGACTGACAAGCTGCGCGAGATGGCTAAAAACGGTCAATCTTTTTTCGGTTAATAGCCAACACGTTGAAGCTGGAGTAAAGAACATGAGTTTAAATCCTAGAGATGCAGTTATTGTCGATTTTGGCCGTACCCCAATGGGACGTTCCAAAGGCGGCATGCACCGTAATACACGTGCTGAAGATATGTCAGCGCACTTGATTAGCAGTTTGTTAAATCGCAATGAAAAAATTAACCCAGCGGAAGTAGAGGATGTTATCTGGGGCTGTGTTAACCAAACCCTAGAGCAGGGCTGGAACATTGCCCGTATGGCGTCTTTGCTAACCCAGATTCCACACACGAGTGGCGCGCAAACTATCAGCCGCTTGTGCGGTTCCTCCATGAGTGCATTGCACACTGCAGTGCAAGCGATTCAAACCGGTAATGGCGATGTGTTTGTTATCGGTGGTGTGGAACACATGGGGCACGTGGGTATGATGCACGGTGTTGACCCTAACCCGCATTTGTCGCTCTATGCGGCGAAAGCCTCGGGCATGATGGGCTTAACGGCGGAGATGCTCGGCAAAATGCACGGCATCACCCGTGAACAACAGGACGCCTTTGGTGAGCGTTCACACCGTTTAGCACACAAAGCGACCGTCGAAGACAACTTCAAAGACGAGATTATCCCAATGGAAGGCTATGACGAGAATGGCTTTCTGAAGATGTTTGATTACGATGAAACCATTCGCCCAGAAACTACGGTTGAAGGATTGTCGAAACTGCGTCCGGCTTTTAACCCTAAAGACGGTACAGTCACGGCAGGTACTTCATCGCAAATCACCGATGGTGCCTCCTGCATGATTGTGATGTCGGCTCAGCGTACTAAAGACCTGGGTATCGAGCCTATGGCTGTAGNNTGTAGTGCGTGCTATGGCAGTAGCCGGCGTGGACCCAGCAATTATGGGTTATGGCCCAGTACCTGCAACCAAAAAAGCATTGCAGCGAGCGGGTTTGACCATTGATGACATTGACTACTTTGAGCTAAACGAGGCCTTTGCCGCACAAGCATTGCCGGTACTAAAAGACCTTAAATTGCTCGATAAAATGGACGAGAAAGTTAACCTGCATGGCGGCGCGATTGCCCTGGGTCACCCCTTTGGCTGTTCCGGAGCGCGTATCTCCGGTACTTTGCTGAACGTGATGAAGCAAAACAATGGCCGTCTTGGTATAGCTACCATGTGTATCGGCTTGGGGCAGGGTATTACCACGGTGTTTGAGCGGGTATAAAGGCTTTCACACAGGTAAACTGTCGATAAATAAAAAACCGGGGGCAGGACCTCCGGTTTTTTTATGGCTGTTTTGCGCTCTTGGCGGTGCTGAGCTAAGCTTGTTGACTCATTATTAGCAAGAAAATCTCTCCCATNNCGTCTTGGTATAGCTACCATGTGTATCGGCTTGGGGCAGGGTATTACCACGGTGTTTGAGCGGGTATAAAGGCTTTCACATAGGTAAACTGTCGATAAATAAAAAACCGGGGGCAGGACCTCCGGTTTTTTTATGGCTGTTTTGCGCTGCTAGTGGCGCTGAGCTAAGCTTGTTACCCATTATTAGCAAAAAAACTTCTCCCATGAGTTATTGGCAAGCTGAAAATAGCGCAAGTTTTACCTTGGAAATCAAAAAAAGTCGCTTTATTGCGCTGGCGTATCCCTGTGCTTCGCGTGAGCAGGCGCTGGCTTTTTTAGAGCAGGCTAAAA
>LFTS01000031.1 GCA_001513435.1 Gammaproteobacteria bacterium DTU040 | reverse complement strand
GCTCAGCCCGGATTTTGGGGCAGTAAAGAGATGCTGTGGTTGGCAGCGGCCGGACCTATTACCCTGCTACCGCTGCTGTCCTTTAATGGTGCAGCTAAACACCTGCCGTATTCGACCATAGCTTTTTTGCAGTACATCACCCCCACGGTGCTTTTATTGTTGGCGGTACTGTTGTTCGGAGAACCCTTCACTGCCAGTGCCTGGCTTAGTTTCGCCTTTATTTGGGCCGCACTGGCAGTTTATAGTTGGGATGCATGGAGGATTTTACGCCGCACCCGAAAAGCGGGTGTTATTTAGAGGCTCTTTATTCCTTACTCTTTTGTTCAATCTGTCCTAGTAGATGAACAATCTTTTCAGATAACGGCTCAACTTGCTGGTACAGCTGTTCAGCCTCTGCGAGCTTGTTACTTTCACGCAGCTCAATAATTTGTCTGATTATACTGTGCAGTTCGGCGTGCGGAGCATCTAGGTTTTTCATTTCAGGCAAGTGTCCATACTGTTTTAACCCTTCGCCGAAATACCACTTGCCCAGAGCGCAATCCTTGTGCGAAGTTGCTTCGGCGCGCGTCAGACTGCCTTTGTTATCAAGGTAGGCGCGCAACCGACCTTTCCAAGCGATGTGGGCAGTTTTTGCGGCGGTTAAATCAACCCCTTTCACGTTGGAGCGGAAGTGAGAGGTCAGCGAGCGTAGATTATCCATCTGCTCATGAATTTGTGCAGTGGCTGAAACGGTTTCATTGGCGTCAGTACTGGTTTTTTCAGCAATGCCGGTGATATTGGTAATTGAACTGTCTATTTCAGCTGCTACTTGGCTTTGTTCTTCGGCTGCCGTAGCAATCTGGGTGCTCATTTCAGTAATCGAGGAAACAGACTGCACAATATTATCCAGTGCGCTATCAGCGGCAGTCGTATCGTTGATCGTAGCCTGTGCTTGTTCCTGACTTTCAACCATTAAATCGGCCGCTCGAAGCGATTGGTTTTGTAAGCGTTCAATAATGGTACGAATATTTTCAGTAGACTGCTGGGTACGCTGCGCCAGTGTACGTACTTCGTCGGCTACTACAGCAAAACCACGGCCCTGTTCGCCAGCACGCGCAGCTTCAATGGCAGCGTTTAATGCCAGTAAGTTGGTTTGTTCGGCAATGGCGCTAATCACCTGCATGACCTGACCTACTTCATGGCTATCCTGTTGTAGCAACTGCATGGCTGCAGAGCCTTGTTCGACTTTATCGGCCAGCTCTCTAATACTGCGGATAGTTTGCGTGACTATTTGGCGGCCGTTTTGTGCTTCTTGTTGCGCTTGCTCAGCTGCTTCGGCGGTCAACACCGTATTGTGAGCAACCTCTTGCACGGTAGCTGCCATTTCGTTCATGGCGGTGGCAACTTGGTCGATTTCACTGTGCTGAGACTGAACACCGCGTGCGGTTTGCTCTAGATGCTGTGCAACGCCGTCAATGGTGGTGCTGACTTCAGCGGTTGCTTGCATAACGCCGCCGACCAGTTTGCCAATATGGGTCACCATATCGTTATAGGCCGTGAACATTTGTCCCACTTCGTTATCCGCGCAATCAATTTCAAGCGTGTGGGAAAAATCGCCTGCGCCAACTGAGTAAAGGTGTTCTCGTAATCTGTGCAACTGATTCATAAGCACACTCATACCGAAAAATCGTCCAAAGGTGACGAGGATTAAAATAATAACGGTGGAACCAAAGGCTACATATAGCTGTTGTTTGGCGTCAGCTTGCGCTGAGGTTTCCATCATCATTACTGCGGCGTTCATTTCTTTTAGAACTATGGGTGAGCGTTCGTGAATTGCGCTTAGATACTCTGGGTTATGTTGCTCTACGTAATTAGTGATGGATTGTTTGTAGTCTTGCCAGAGGTGATCCACTTTTTTAAGTTGCGCGACAACCTCAGGGTCAGTAATGGCGCTCATGCCGCGCTCTTTATTGCCCGCTAACAAAGCTTGGTGAGCGTCATCAAACTGCTTCAGGGTGGCGAACACAGTGGCCTTTTGTTCTAAGCCTGCGCCTGCAAGCAGCGCCTCTTTAGCCGCTTTTTGGCTGAGCATTCGCTGTGCCCCCGCCACATTTATACTGGTCGCATCATCGCTGTGGGAGATTAATAGGTGTGCAGCTACAACAACAGTGAAAATGGCAATAAGTGAATACGAAAACAAAAATTGCTTATCAAGGCTGCGAATCCCTATGCCGCGCAAAATAGCCTGTATGACGTCGGAAATATATTTTTTCATAGTGGCACCCAATAATTATTAGAGTTGGTTTTGGTCACGTGCTATAGGCAGATAGGTGTGTGAACCAGAGTCAAAATTTTAACTGCCAGATAACCATGCAGGTATTGTGCCATCATGATTATAGCGAATTGGCGCAGTCTCCTTTGCTGGGTTAGGCAGTATTGATGCTGGCATCTGGACAAGTGTTGTCATGGATCAGTGTATTGCATGCTAAAAAGGCGTAGCACCAGTAGGGGGGATTGAGTGAGGTGCGTGTTTCAAAGATTTCATTCTTTGTAAACTA
>LFTS01000042.1 GCA_001513435.1 Gammaproteobacteria bacterium DTU040 | reverse complement strand
CTACACCCTTAAATGCGAAGGGCCAAAAACCACTGTGAATAAAAAAGGAGCCACAAGAGCTCCTTTTTTAGTTAATAACCGCTGAATTAGAACGCTGGAACCACAGCACCCTGATATTTCTCTAGAATAAAAGTTTTTACTTCTTCTGTTTTTAATGCATTAACCAGCTTTTTTATCGCATCTGCCTGCTGATTATTATCACGCGTGACCAGAATATTCACGTAAGGCGAGTCCGCACCTTCAATGACCAACGCATCTTCCATCGGGTTTAAACCGGCTTCCAGCGCATAGTTGGTATTGATCAGCGCCAAGTCCACCTGATTTAACACACGCGGCAAGGTCGCTGCTTCCAACTCACGAATGCGTAGTTTTTTCGGGTTGTCGGCAATGTCACGCACTGTGGCGGTAATGCCTGCCTCTGGCTTGAGCGTTAACACCCCCGCAGTTTGCAACAGCAGTAACGCACGGCCACCATTGGTTGCATCGTTAGGAATGGCGACCTGTGCGCCATCTTTCAGCTCGGACAAGTCTTTGATTTTGCTGGAGTAGGCACCGAAGGGCTCTACGTGGACACCAGCCACACTGACCAGCTTAGTACCTTTACTGGCATTAAACTCATCCAAGTAGGGCTGGTGCTGGAAGAAGTTGGCGTCCAAACGGCCTTCGGCTACTTGGATATTAGGCTGCACATAGTCCGTAAAGACTTTAACTTCGAGGGTCACGCCCTGCTTAACCAGCGTTGGTTTGAGAAATTCTAAAATTTCTGCGTGCGGCACCGGTGTTGCTGCCACTTGCAACGTTTGTGCTTGAACTGAAAAAGCTGCGAAGGTGGCCAAGGCCACTAAAATGCGTTTCATGTGTATGTTTCCTCTTTTATTATCGTCTAGAAAAATGAACCACTAAGCGGTCACCAATCATTTGTAAAATCTGTACTAAAATCAGCAGCAACACCACAGTCACTACCATCACATCGGTTTGAAAGCGCTGATAACCAAAGCGTATGGCTAAATCGCCTAAACCGCCGGCGCCGACTACGCCCGCCATGGCGGTATAGGATACCAGCGTAATGGCGGTAACGGTGACTGCGGCAATAATGCCCGGGCGCGCCTCGGGTAATAAGGCGCTGATGATAATTTGCTGGGTGGACGCGCCCATGGCTTGCGTGGCTTCAATGATACCGCGATCCACCTCGCGCAGGGCAGTTTCCACTAGGCGGGCAAAAAATGGTGTGGCCCCCACCACCAAAGGCGGAATAGCGCCAGCCACACCTAATGAAGTGCCGGTTAACACCACGGTGAGTGGAATCATCACGATCAATAGAATAATAAAGGGCAACGAGCGCAGTACATTCACCACCAACGATAGCAAGCCATAAAAGGCTTTGTGTTCAAACAGCTGCCGTGGGCCTGTTAAAAACAGCAGTACACCCAAAGGTAAGCCCAGCACAATAGTGAACAGTAACGAACCGCCGAGCATCAACAATGTGTCTAATGTCGCCAGCCAGATTTCATACCAATCAATGTTGCTCATTAAACCGCTCATGGACGCACTACCTCAATCTTCACGCCTGCCGCGCTTAGCTGTTGCTCAGCCAGCTCGACCTGCTCGCCGGTTAACGCAATGGTCAGCTGACCGCAGGGCTCATCTTTAATCCGCCCAATGCGTCCGGCTAAAATGCTGTAGTTAGCACCTGTGGCTTGCATCACCTGGCTCAGCACAGGCGCGTAAGTGCTTTCGCCGAGAAAGGTTAGGTGCAGTATGCGCCCGGCAACATGGGCAAAATCCTCTTGCTGGGTGCCGTCTTCGCCCTCAGACAACTGGACAAAGCGTTGCGTGGTAGGGTGTTGCGGCTGTAAAAACACCTCCGCCACCGGCCCGCTCTCAATCACTTGCCCCTCTTCCATCACACCCACGCGGTCACAAATACGGCGGATCACATCCATCTCATGGGTGATTAGCACAATGGTTAAGCCCAGCTCTTGGTTGATTTGCCGTAAGAGCTGTAACACCTGCCCGGTGGTTTCTGGGTCTAGGGCGCTGGTGGCTTCATCGCAAAGCAAAATACTGGGGCCAGTGGCCAGTGCGCGGGCGATCCCGACGCGCTGTTTTTGTCCGCCTGATAACTGGGCTGGGTATTTGCTCGCCTGATCCGCCAAACCAACCCGCTCTAGCAGTTCACGCACGCGTTTATCGATCGCCGAGCGCTCGTACTCACCTGCAAGGCGCATGGGCATAGCCACGTTTTGCGCCACGGTTTTGCTCGACAGCAGGTTAAAGTGCTGGAAAATCATACCGACACGGCGACGAAACCCACGTAAACCCGCCGCATCCAGCGCGGTCACCTCAACGCCATCGGCGATAATTCGTCCTGTGGTGGGTTGTTCCAGGTGATTAATTAAGCGCAGCAAGGTGCTTTTGCCTGCGCCGGAATAGCCAATTAAGCCAAAAATCTCACCGCGATTAACGTGCAAATCCGTTGGTTTAACCGCTGCAATGCTACGGCCTTTCACCTGAAAGGTTTTACTGACCTGTTGAAATTCAATCACTGTTTAATTTTACCGATAATGCGCACAATAAAGAGCCCGTATTGTCCATGAGCAAACTCTGAGTTACAAGAAATTTACCATTCACGAAAAAACTGCGTTCCAACAGAACCGAGCCAGTAATGCACTCATGTGGCAGCGCAGCTTCTGCGCGATAGCTGATTATTAAGCAGCTTAATAATTAAGGCTGACACTAAAACTGCCGACACGATTTTTTAGGGGGCTTAACGCCTTGCCGGCACTAGTGAGCTGACTACAAACAAAGCCGCAGCGCAGACGACGATTGAGGGTCCTGCTGGGGTATCCAAATACCACGACATCGCCAAGCCCAGACACACTGAAAACATGCCCAGCACCGTTGCGATAACGACCATCTGCTCAGGGCTACGCGAATGGCGCTGGGCGGTCGCCGCTGGAATTATCAGCAAGGAAGTAATCAGCAGCACGCCAACGATTTTCATCGCCACGCCAATCACCAGCGCCATCAGTACCATCAGCGCCAAGCGTAATCCAGCCACGGGCAGACCTTCGACTTGCGCCAACTCCTCGTGCACGGTAATCGCCAATAAAGGTCGCCATAGCCACAACAGACCGGCCAAAACCACGGCGCTGCCCAATACAATCCAAGTCAGATCGGTGCTGGTCATCGCCAGCAGATCGCCAAACAGATAACCCATTAAATCGACCCGCACCGAGTCCATAAAACTCAGCGTCACCAAGCCCAGCGATAACGTACTGTGGGCGAGAATCCCTAATACCGTATCTGAAGCTAGCGGCTGACGTTGCTGCAAGCCCACCAGCGCCAGCGCCAGTAATACCGAACCGACAACCACCGCTAACCCTAAGTGAATATCCAACAACAAGCCCAGCGCAATACCAAACAGCGCTGAGTGCGACAGCGTATCGCCAAAATAGGCCATACGCCGCCAGACCACAAAAGCGCCCAAAGGCCCTGCCACCA
>LFTS01000238.1 GCA_001513435.1 Gammaproteobacteria bacterium DTU040 | reverse complement strand
GACAAACCAATTACCAAGAAGCCCCTAGAAGTACGTATGGGTAAAGGTAAAGGTTCAGTAGAGTATTGGGTAGCTTTGATTCAGCCCGGAAAAGTACTTTACGAGATTGAAGGTGTTACAGAAGAATTGGCGCGTGAAGCTTTTGCTTTAGCTGCTGCTAAATTGCCTGTCGCAACATCTTTTGTTAAGCGGACGGTGATGTGATGAAAGCTAACGAACTTCGTGAAAAAACAGTAGAGCAACTCAAAGAGCAATTGCTGCAATTATTGCGTGATCAGTTTAATTTGCGTATGCAAAAAGCTACTGGTCAGTTGTCGCAGTCGCACCTGCTCACACAAGTTAGACGCGATATTGCCCGCGTTAAAACTGTGCTCAACCAGAAGGCAGGTAACTAATCATGGCTGAAGCTCAGAAAGTTATTCGTACACTGACGGGTCGTGTTGTCAGTGACAAAATGGATAAAACAATCACCGTGCTCATCGAGCGTCGCGTCAAGCACCCTGTGTACGGTAAATATCTTAAGCGTTCGACAAAACTGCACGCGCACGATGAAACCAATCAATGCCAAGTGGGCGACAAGGTCACTATTAGTGAAACCCGTCCACAATCTAAGACTAAGTCTTGGGCTTTGGTTGAAGTTGTCGAACGCGCAGAAGTTGTTTAGGACCTAGGGTCGGAGAGATTTTATGATTCAGACTCAATCTATGCTCGATGTCGCTGATAACAGCGGTGCACGTCGTGTAATGTGTATTAAGGTTCTAGGTGGTTCACACCGTCGCTATGCCCGTATCGGGGACATAATTAAGGTCACCGTTAAGGAAGCAATTCCACGTGGTAAAGTTAAAAAGGGCCAGGTAATGACCGCTGTGGTTGTGCGTACCGCTCATGGTGTACGTCGCCCAGATGGTTCAATCATTCGTTTCGATGGCAATGCTGCTGTGTTGTTAAACAGTAAGCAAGAGCCAATCGGTACCCGCATCTTCGGACCAGTGACGCGTGAACTTCGTACAGAGAAGTTTATGAAAATCGTCTCACTGGCGCCTGAAGTGCTGTAAGGAGTAGCCGTCATGCAAAAGATTCGTCGTAACGACGAGATCATCGTCATCGCCGGCAAGGATAAAGGCAAACGTGGTAAGGTGCAGAAAATATTAGCAGACGGTCGCGTACTCGTGGCTGGCGTTAATATGGTCAAGCGTCATACCAAGCCTAATCCGATGTCCGGACAACAAGGCGGTATCGTCGAGAAAGAAGCACCAATCCATGCTTCAAACGTGGCTATTTTCAATAGCGAAACCAACAAAGCAGATCGCGTAGGTTTCAAAGTTGAGGGTGGCGAGAAAATTCGTGTTTTCAAGTCGACCAATAAACCGGTCCAGGCTTGAGGCGGCTAGGTAAATAACCATGGCACGATTGAAAGAAATTTTTCGGAAAGAAATTGCACCTAAGATTAAAGAAGAGCTTAAGCTTAGCAACGTAATGGAAGTTCCGCGTGTAACAAAGATTACACTTAACATGGGTCTGGGCGAGGCAGTAACTGACAAAAAGGTTATTGAAAACGCTGTTGCAGACCTTGAAAAAATCACTGGTCAAAAGCCGATTGTGACTTATTCGCGTAAGTCTATCGCGGGTTTTAAAATCCGTGACGGCTGGCCGATTGGGGTTAAAGTTACGCTGCGTAACGATCGCATGTATGAGTTCCTGGATCGTTTGCTCTCAATTTCCCTGCCACGTGTACGTGACTTCCGTGGTTTAAATCCACGTTCGTTTGACGGTCGCGGTAACTACAGCATGGGTGTTAAAGAGCAAATCATTTTCCCGGAAATTGATTACGACAAGATCGACGCACTACGTGGTTTAGATATTACTCTAACCACTACAGCGCGTAACGATGAAGAAGGACGTGCACTATTGTCCGGCTTCAAATTCCCATTCCGTAACTGAGGACTAGCTCATGGCTAAGAAAGGTATGATTAATCGTGAGCTGAAGCGTCAGCAAACGGTTGCCAAGTACGCCGAAAGACGTGCTGCCCTTAAAGCAATTATCGCTAATCCTAAGTCGACTGAAGAAGAACGCTGGGATGCGCAGGTTGCTTTACAAAAGCAACCACGTGACGCAAGCGCCGCGCGTTTGCGTAACCGTTGTCGCGTAACCGGCCGTCCTCACGGTGTATACCGTAAGTTTGGCTTAGGCCGCAACAAGTTGCGTGAGGCAGCGATGCGTGGAGATGTACCAGGTTTAGTTAAATCTAGCTGGTAATCCAAGCGAAATCGAAAAAAAACGAACAAGCCCCAATCGGGGCTTGCTTCGTCTGTAAAGAATCATTAAAATGCTCGGCTCACAAGAGCTAGTGTTTTCTTGTGCGTGTAACCAGCGATCAGCTGGTTTTATTAATCTAGGAGTTAAAAGCCCATGAGTATGCAGGACCCGTTAGCAGATATGCTGACTCGTATCCGTAATGCCCAGATGGCTGAAAAATCTGTTGTTAGCATGCCTTCTTCATCACTAAAAGTTGCAGTAGCTGAAGTGTTGAAGACTGAAGGTTACGTCACAGACTATCAGATCAGCGGAGATGCTAAGCCTCTGTTGTCCATCGAATTAAAATATTTCGAAGGCCGTCCGGTTATAGAAGAACTGAAGCGTGTAAGTCGTCCTGGCTTGCGTCAGTACAAATCCGTTGATCAGTTACCGAAAGTGCGTGCAGGTTTAGGTGTAGCTATTGTCTCTACCAGTAAAGGTGTGATGACAGACAGAGCTGCGCGAGCTGCAGGTATCGGTGGCGAAGTTCTTTGTAGCGTTTTCTAAGGGGAGTAGGCATGTCAAGAATTGCTAATAACCCCGTTAAACTTCCAGCTGGCGTTGAGTTCAAGCTTAGCGGTCAGGAAGTTTCGGTGAAAGGTGCTAAAGGCACTTTGCAAATGAATTTACATCCAGCAGTAGAAGTTACCCAGGATTCTGGTGAGCTACGTTTTGCTCCGCGTAATGGCGACCAGCAATCACGTGCTATGGCTGGAACAACGCGCGCACTGATTAACAACATGGTTACCGGTGTTAGCCAAGGCTTCGAGCGTAAATTACAGCTAGTTGGTGTTGGTTTTCGTGCTCAAGTAACAGGCAAAGTACTCAACCTGTCTTTGGGCTTCTCACACCCAATCGAATATAAATTGCCTGAGGGTGTAACCGCAGAAACACCTAGTGCTACTGATATTTTGATTCGTGGTATTGATAAGCAGGTGTTAGGTCAGGTTGCTGCTGAAATCCGCGACTTCCGTCGTCCAGAGCCTTACAAAGGCAAGGGTGTACGCTACGCTGATGAAGTAGTACTTCGTAAAGAAGCTAAGAAGAAATAGGGCCAAGCAAAATGAACGATAAAAAAGTTTCAAGAATACGTCGCGCTCGTAAAGCACGTTTAAAAATGCGCGAGCTCGAAGTAGTTCGCCTTTGCGTGCACCGTTCTTCGCAGCATATTTATGCGCAAGTCATCTCAGCAGATGGACAAAAGGTGCTAGCAAGCGCGTCAACTTTAGATAAGCAGTTGCGTGAACAAGCCACTGGAAATATCGAAGCAGCCAAAAAAGTGGGTCAGCTTATTGCTGAGCGTGCTAAAGCTGCGGGCATAAGCCAGGTTGCTTTTGACCGTTCTGGATTTAAGTACCATGGCCGTGTGCAAGCACTGGCTGATGCTGCTCGTGAAGGCGGGCTGGAGTTCTAATTTATGTCAAATCACGAGCAAAGACGCGATAAGCGTGATGAAAGTCGCGATGAAGGCTACATTGAGAAATTAGTCCAAGTAAATCGTGTAGCTAAAACAGTTAAAGGTGGTCGTATCTTCACCTTTACCGCACTGACTGTAGTTGGTGATGGTAATGGACGTGTTGGTTATGGCCGTGGCAAGTCCCGCGAAGTACCAGCTGCTATTCAAAAAGCAATGGAAGCAGCGCGCCGCAATATGATTCAAGTTGAATTGGACGGCACCACACTGCAGTACCCAATCAGAGCAAACCATGGTGCATCGAATATATACATGCAGCCTGCTTCTGAAGGTACGGGTGTAATTGCTGGCGGCGCTATGCGCGCAGTGTTGGAAGTTGCTGGAGTGCAGAACGTATTAGCCAAGTGCTATGGTTCTACTAACCCAGTTAACGTTGTTCAAGCGACCTTTAAAGGTCTGAAGAACATGCAATCCCCTGCTGCAATTGCTGCTAAGCGTGGCAAAAGTGTCGAGGAGATTCTTTAACCATGTCGCAAGCTAAAATTAAAGTGACTCAAGTTAAGAGCACTAATGGACGTATACAAAGCCATAAAGCCTGTGTGCGCGGCTTAGGCCTGCGTCGTATTAATCACACCGTTGAGGTTCTGGATACCCCGGAAAATCGCGGCATGATCAATAAGGCTTACTACTTACTCCGTGTGGAGGGCTAAATCATGCAATTAAACGATTTACGTTCAGCACCAGGTTCGCGTCCAAGCAAAACACGCTTGGGTCGTGGTATTGGTAGCGGTTCAGGTAAAACTGCAGGTCGTGGTCACAAAGGCTTGACTTCACGTTCTGGCGGTAAAGTTGCGCCAGGTTTCGAGGGTGGTCAACAGCCTTTGTACCGTCGTTTGCCAAAGTTTGGTTTTACTTCATTGAAATCCTTAAGTCGCGCTGAAGTTCGTACTTCAGAGTTGGCTAAAGTGGATGGTGATTTAGTAACGCTGCTTACTTTGAAAGAAGCAAACGTTATTGGCTTAAATGTCAAAAGCGTAAAAGTAATGCTATCCGGCGAAGTTGGCCGTGCTGTCACCCTTAAGGGTGTTGCAGCTACCAAAGGCGCTCGCGAAGCTATCATCGCAGCTGGCGGAAAAGTCGAGGAATAAATGGCAAAGCAAGGTTCTCTCCCTGCATTAGGCGGTGCTGGTTTGTCCGAGCTCTGGGCACGCTTGCGCTTCTTAATCTTAGCAATCATCGTTTATCGTATTGGCGCACATATTCCTGTGCCCGGTATTAACCCAGATCGCTTAGCAGATTTGTTTAGACAGAATGAGGGAACCATACTCAGCCTGTTCAACATGTTTTCTGGTGGTGCACTGGAGCGCATGAGTATTTTTGCATTAGGTATTATGCCGTATATTTCGGCGTCTATTATCATGCAGCTCATGACCGCGGTCAGCCCACAGCTAGCTCAGTTGAAAAAAGAAGGCGAAGCCGGTCGACGTAAAATCAGCAAGTACACCCGTTACGGCACCTTGGTGCTGTCATTGGTGCAGGCTTTTGGCATGTCGATGGGCTTAGCGAGTCAAGGAGTTGCCTTTAACACCGCCTTTAACTTCTATTTCATTGCTATTACTACTTTTGTAGCTGGAGCAATGTTCTTGATGTGGTTAGGTGAGCAAATTACAGAGCGTGGTATCGGTAACGGCATTTCAATGCTTATTTTTGCCGGTATTGTCGCGGGTTTGCCAGGTGCTATAGGTCAGTCATTTGAGTCTGCGCGTCAAGGTGATATTAATATTATCGCTCTGATTGTTGTGGCTTTAATCGCTGTTGCCATTATTGGTTTTGTGGTCTTTATTGAGC
>LFTS01000084.1 GCA_001513435.1 Gammaproteobacteria bacterium DTU040 | reverse complement strand
AACCCTGCCGAGCTTAGCTGTTCCTGTTGGTCGCCCCTTTAGGGCGACATGTCAGCCTGAAGGCATGACCTACAGACAACCTCCAATCGCGCAAGAGTTGCGCTCCTACAAGAGCTGTGCTGTGCTACCCCAGGGTCAAGGCACCGGCTGCTTTATTGTGGGAGCGCATCTTATGCGCGATGAAAACCCTGCCGAGCTTAGCTGTTCCTGTTGGTCGCCCCTTTAGGGCGACATGTCAGCCTGAAGGCATGACCTACAGACAACATTCCTGCCGAGCTAAGCTGCTTCTGCAGGTCGCCCCTTCAGGGCGACATGTCAGCCTGAAGGCGTGACCTACATGGACAAACGCCAATCGCGCAAAAGTTGCGCTCCTACAAGAGCTGTGCTGTGCTACCCCAAGCTCGGGGCACCGGCTGCTTTGCTGTAGATGCTCATACTCGCTCCTTGGATTATTGTTCATTTTATCCTTGCAGCATGCAGCGAAAGTACTGACATCAGCCATGGCGAACAAGCTTGCCCGCCACGGCTTAAGTGCTTAGTTAAGCTGTGAAATATCCGCCACGGTTAAGAACAGCTGCCGTAGCTGTGCCAGCAGGGCATGGCGGTTGGTGCGGATGGCGCTGTCGTCGGTGTTGACCATGACGTCATCAAAGAACGCATCCACCGGGGCTTGCAGATGTGCCAGCCGGGTGAGGATGCCGGTGTAGTCGTGGGCGGCAGCCAGCGGGGTGACATCTTGCTGTGCCTGTTGTAGGGCGGCAAACAAGGTTTTCTCTGCTGCTTCTGCCAGCAATTGCTGCTGTACCTGGCCAGCCTCGGCATCACCGAGAATATTCGAGACACGCTTGTTCGCGGCCGCCAAGGCCTCGGCTTCGGTCAGGCTACGGAAGTGCTGCACGGCCTGCACGCGCTGGTCAAAGTCCAGTGGTGAGTCAGGATGCACCGCACGCACGGCCAGATAGACACCCACATCCACGCCAGCATCTTCGTAACGCGCACGCAAGCGGTCGAAAATAAAGTCATGCAATTGGGTTAGTAGCCCGTCTGTTTTAATCTTATCGCCGTACAGTTCGATTGATGCGTTTAATAGCTCGGCTAATGACAGCTCTAAGTGTTTTTCAATCAGAATACGCAATACACCCAGTGCCGCGCGGCGTAGGGCATAGGGGTCTTTGCTGCCGGTGGGCAACATGCCGATACCGAAAATCCCCACCAGCGTATCAATTTTATCCGCCACCGCGACTGCAGCACCGGTTTGGGTGCTCGGCAATTCAGCGCCAGCGCCACGGGGCATGTATTGCTCGTTCAGCGCCAACGCAATATCACCCGGCTCTTGATTCAGGCGGGCATAGTAAAAACCAGCAATCCCCTGCATTTCCGGGAATTCGGTAACCATTTCACTGGCCAAATCGCACTTGGATAACAAGCCCGCACGCGCGGCATGCTCTGCATTGCTACCGATTTTTTCGGCAATCAACGCTGCTAATTTGCTTACCCGCACGGCTTTGTCGTAAACACTGCCTAGCTGGGCTTGAAAGACTACGTTTTTTAAGCGCTCGTTAAAGCTTTCCAGCGGCTGTTTTTGGTCTTGCAGATAAAAGAACTCGGCATCGGTTAAGCGCGGGCGAATCACTTTTTCGTTACCTGAAACCACCTGCGCCGGATCGCGGCTTTCAAGGTTGGCGACTGTAATAAAGCGTGGCAACAGCTTGCCTTGCTGATCCAGCAAGCAGAAATACTTTTGATTGTCCTGCATGCTGATAATCAAGGCTTCTTGTGGCACTTGCAGGAAGTGTTCTTCAAAGCTGCACACCAGCGGTACGGGCCATTCAACCAAGGCGGTGACTTCATCTAACAAGGAGTCTGGCATGATGGCTGTGCCGTTTTCCGCGGCGGATAGCTGCTCAACACGTTGTTTAATTAGCGTACGGCGCTCGTTGAAATCCGCGATAACTTTTGCGTTACGCAAGGCTTCAACATAGTCGCTCGGCTGCTTAATCTCGACCGCTTGGTTATGGTGGAAACGGTGACCTTGCGAGTGACGACCGGCCGTTTGACTAAGAATGGTGCAATCAACCACATCACTACCAAACAGCATCACCAACCACTGCGTAGGACGGACAAAGTCTTCACGGCGTGCGCCCCAGCGCATGCGCTTAGGGATGGGTAATTTATCTAAGGATTGCGAAACGATTTCTGGCAGCAGATCAGTTGTCGCTTGACCTTTAATTTGTTGGCTGTAGCTCAGCTTGGCGCCACTGCGATCCAGCTCATCGACTGCAACACCGCACTTGCGCGCAAAACCTTGCGCGGCTTTGGTCGGCTGACCTTCGGCATCAAAAGCCGCCTGTACCGGTGGGCCTTCCATGCGTTGGGTGCGATCGGCTTGGCGGGCGCTTAATTGTTTCACCCACACGGCTAAACGGCGGGGCGCGGCATAAACTTGCACCTGCCCGTGGGCCAAATCGGCTTGCTTAAGACCCGCCTTGATACCATCGGCAAAGGCTTGCGCCAAGGTTTTTAAGGCTTTAGGTGGCAGCTCTTC
>LFTS01000241.1:3155-10117 GCA_001513435.1 Gammaproteobacteria bacterium DTU040 | reverse complement strand
CATTTTCGCCAATACCGCCAGTAAAGAGTAAACCATCAAGCTTAGGCAGCGCACAAGAGAGTGCGGCTAATGACTTAGCCAGACGGTAGCAGAAAATCTCAATAGCTAGCGCAGCACGCTCATGACCTTGCTCGCTGGCTTCGATCAGGGTACGCATGTCGTTAGACAAACCTGAAACACCTAACAAACCGCTTTGCTTGGTTAGCATGGTTTCTACTTCTTGTGCGGTCCAGCCGAAAGTGCGGTGCAGGTGAATTTGCAAGCTAGGATCTACATCGCCACTACGGGTACCCATCACTAGACCTTCTAGTGGTGTTAAACCCATAGAGGTATCACGGCTTTCACCGTTAACTACGGCGGTAGTTGAGCAGCCGTTACCTAGGTGGGCAACGAGCCAGCAACTGTCATCAACAGGAAGACCAGCCATTTCTGCGCCCTTGCGGCTGACATACAGATGGCTTGTGCCGTGGAAGCCATAGCGACGGATATGGTGCTCTGTGTAGAGGTATTCTGGGATCGCATAACGGTAGGCGTATTCCGGCATGGTTTGGTGGAACGCCGTATCAAATACTCCAACCTGAGGCAGTTCTGGGTAAACAGCCAAAGAAGCTTCAATGCCCATTAGACCGGGCGGGTTGTGCAGGGGAGCTAGTGCAGCGGCTTCTTCAATTACTTTAATGACCTCTGGGGTAAGCAGTGATGCTTTGGTGACGTGAGCACTGCCGTGAACGACACGGTGACCAATGCCTGTTAGTTTGCCATGAGAAACTTCTTGCACGACAGGTAAGATTTTGGCCAGTGCGCCGGCATGGTCTGCGCCATTAAGATTCATGCTTTTCTTTACACCGTTTTCTTTCCAATTAACAACGGCTTCAGGAGAACCAATGCACTCTGCAAGTCCTTCAAGGAGAAATTCATCTTGGTCTTCGTTGACCAAAGCAAACTTAATCGATGAGCTTCCGCTATTAATAACTAGGATGTTTCTGTCTGACATGTATTTCCCCTTGAAAAATTTGGCTGCTTATCAAGTTACGACAGCCCGTAGTTTTTATAAAACGGTAGATTGACCTGAAAAATAATAGGTCTATTTAAAGTTGTGCTACATGGTAGGGAAAGATATGTTTTAGTCATTTATTCTTAAGTCGCATTTGCATAAATCAGTAGGTACACTGCCCGTTCATTCATAAACAGTAAAAGGTCTAAATTTATGCTTATCGCCGACAATACCGTCGTGGCTATCGACTACACTTTACGTAACGATGAGGGCGAAGTCCTTGATAGTTCAGAAGGTGTGCAGCCTCTTGTATATTTACATGGCGCAGCCAATATTATTCCCGGCTTAGAGCAAGCTTTAGTGGGTAAGAAGGTGGGTGATGCCTTGTCTGTAACCGTTGAGCCAGAGCAGGCTTATGGCGAGTACATTACTGAACTGGTTGCGACATTAAGCCGCAGCATGTTCGAAGGCGTTGAAGAATTGCAGGTGGGCATGCAGTTTCACGCCTCAGCTCCAGACGGTGGTATGCAGATAGTCACCATACGGGACATTGAGGGTGACGACGTAACAGTGGATGGCAATCATCCATTAGCCGGGCAGCGTCTCAGCTTTGAGGTGGAAGTGAAAGATGTGCGTGAGGCCAGTGCAGAAGAGATTGAGCACGGCCATGCGCATGGTGAAGGCGGGCATCAACACTAAGCGACACGCTAGATTGTAAGACTGTAAAAACAGAAGCGTCGATTGAGGTTATCAATCGACGCTTCTGGTAAACGCATGCAAGAACTCTTGGTAAAACCGTTTATAGGGAAGTGAGCGGCATTATTTAACCAATCCCTCAGCAACAGTTTTTATTTATTGGCTTTAATTTCTTTAGGAATACTCTCTTGGGCGTCTTTGAATTGGCGCTGCATTTCCTTATTCGCTTGAGAAGCCTGCGGTGGTTCAGCATTTCTGTTCTTATCCAATAAGCCTAGACTGGCTTGACTAAGCCATGACTTGGAAGCGGTTTCTTTAAACTGCGGAACGAACTCACCGGTTACTAAGCTTGAATGCTCTGGGTGGTTGAGCATTAATACGGCTAAGCTTTTGTCGGCTAAGTCGTCAAAACCCAAGGTTTGGTAGCTTTGTACCATAATAGCTAGACCGTCTGCGACTGCGGGTGAGCCTTGAAAGTTTTCTACTATGTAGCGACCACGATTGAGTGCGGCCACATGTGCTTGGCGCTTAATGTAATAACTAGCAACGTGCACTTCATAATCAGCGAGTAGGTTGCGCGCATAGATCATACGTTGTTTTGCGTCGGGGGCGTAACGGCTTTCAGGAAAGCGGTTCAGCAACTTGGAAAATTCATTGTAAGAATCACGTGTTGCACCCGGATCGCGCTGGGTCATATCAAGGGGTAGGTAGCGTGCAAGAAAGCTGCGATCTTGATCAAAGGCAGCTAAACCCTTCATATAGTAAGCGTAGTCAACGTTAGGGTGTTGTGGGTGCAGGCGCACAAAACGATCAGCAGCTGCTTCTAGTGCGTCGTAGTCGCGAAATTGGTAGTTAGCGTAAATTAACTCAAGCTGTGCTTGTTCAGCGTAACGACCAAAAGGAAAGCGTGATTCTAGTGCGCGTAACTTGCTGATAGCGGTTGAATAGTTTCTTTTGTCTAAACTGCGCTGTGCTTGCTCATAGAGTTGATGCTCAGTGAGGTCTTCATCAACAACATTTTTTTTGCTTGAGCAAGCAGTTAACAAACTAAAACATACTAAAAAAAACAGGTGTTTTACACGCATATTGTTTTTGCCTATTGGAGGTTAGGGTGTGTGCGAGACTCATTCTTGAAACGTCTGACTCGCTGCACAAAATAATGTTCAAGCACTGCTTGTGCATATTGTTGGCACACCAAGCTAGAGCCTTGTTAGAATCCTTGCTCGGGTTGCTCATTTAAGCACAAGCGGCCATTGTAACTAAAGCACAACTATAGTGATATAAAAGAGTATGCCAAAAAATACGACAAAAACCATCGAGCTTTGCGCTGAAATTCCGACTGAATTAGGTGGGCAACGCTTGGATCAGATTGCCGCGCAAGTTTTTACTGAACATTCTCGATCTAGGCTAACGGCCTGGATCAAAGAGGGACGCTTAACCGTGGATGGGCAGACGTTGCGCCCGCGCGATACCGTCTATAGTGGTGCCATGCTGAAGTTGGTAGCCGAGCCAGCAGAACAGGGCGAATGGCACGCGCAACCCATGGATTTGGATATTATTTTCGAGGACGAACACCTGTTAGTAATTAACAAGCCTGCCGGTTTAGTGGTGCATCCCGCTGCAGGTCATGCTACGGGGACGCTGCTGAACGGACTGTTGCATCATGCACCACAGCTGCGTGAAGTTCCGCGCGCTGGTATTGTGCACCGTTTAGATAAAGACACAACTGGGGTGATGGTGGTTGCGAAAACCCTCATTGCGCATACCAGTCTGGTAGAACAATTACAGGCGCGCACCGTTGGACGCACCTATGAGGCGATAGTGGTAGGGGTGGTTACCTCTGGAGCTACTATCGAGGCTGCTATAGGTCGTGATCCGCATCAGCGTCAGCGGATGGCAGTGGTAGCTTCGGGTAAGCCAGCAGTGTCACATTATCGAGTATTGCAACGTTTTCGCGCTCATACCCATGTGCGGGTGCAATTAGAAACGGGACGTACCCATCAGATTCGTGTGCACATGACGCATGTAGGTTTTCCTTTAGTGGGTGATCCTTTGTACGGCGGGCGTTTTCGTATTCCTACAGCAGCGAACCCAACCTTGGTTGAAGAGCTAAGAGCTTTTCCACGCCAAGCCTTACATGCGCGCTTTTTAGAGTTAAAACATCCCCTCAACGGCACATCCATGAAATGGGAAGCCCCTTTGCCAGACGATATCAGCTGGCTGTTGCAGTTATTGCGCCAGAATGATGAGGCTTTTATTGGATGAGTCGCATAGCGTCATGGCCGACAGATTGGATTTGTCCCGATTGGCCCGTAGCGGCCAATGTACGAGCCTGTGTTACCACTGCTAGTTTTGGTAATAGCCAAGGCGATTTCGCCCATTTTAACTTGGGCGATCATGTAGGTGATGAACTAGCGTCCGTGCAGCGCAACAGGGCCTGGCTGGCGCAAACGCTGGCGTGCACGCCGGTTTGGTTAGAGCAGGTGCATGGCGTAGAAGTGGTTGAAGCGAAGGTAGGTCAGTTATTGCAGGCTGATGCAAGCTTAACCCGTGAGCCTGGCATAGCTTGTACCATTATGACGGCAGATTGCTTACCTGTACTCTTTGCTGCGCAAGATGGGAGCTGTGTTGCGGCTGCCCATGCAGGTTGGCGCAGCTTGGTGGCCGGCGTATTGGAAAACACTATCGCTGCTATGCAAATACCAGCACAACATATTACGGCTTGGTTAGGCCCTGCCATCGGCCCTCAGGTGTATGAAGTAGGACCGGAAGTGCGCGAGGCGTTTTTAGCCCAACATCAGCAAGCAGAGCAGGCGTTTATACCTAGCAAACGAATCGGGCATTGGATGGCTGATTTATACCAGCTAGCGCGCATTCGTCTTACTGAGTCCGGTGTCACCGACGTATACGGCGGTGGGTTTTGTACGCTTACCGATAAAAGGTTTTATTCATTTCGCCGCCAACCCGCTACAGGGCGTTTTGCTAGCCTTATCTGGCTTGAACAACCCTAGTACTGCCTTCAGCGTGAGCTACCGCTCTAACACATGGCGTTACACTATAGTCATAGCGATCTCTACAAAGCTTTTGGCTGATGTATGCTCTTCCCCTAGGTTGTATACCCTTTAAATTTTATACTCAGACTGCGGAGCTTTCTATGAGCGAACTCTTTTATAACGCCGTACCGCAAGACACCCGTGTTGCCCCACCACGCAAAACCGCACGGGACTACCCAGCCAGCAAACCGAGAACGGTGTACTTATTTGGCACCTGTGTGGTGGATTTGTTTTTTCCCGACGCCGGTATGGATGCGATCCACTTATTAGAGCGCGAAGGCATTAACGTTGATTTTCCGCAGGGGCAAAGCTGTTGTGGTCAACCGGCTTATACCTCCGGCTACACTGAGCAGGCGCGGGAAGTGGCGCGTGCTCAGATTGACTTGTTTAAAGGGGGGTGGCCGGTGGTGGTCACGTCTGGCTCTTGTGCTGGCATGTTCCGTGAGCACTATCCCGACTTATTTAAAGATGAACCGGAAACATTGGCTAAAGTGCAGAATTTAGCCGAGCGCACCTATGAGTTGGCCGAGTTTTTACTGCATGTCTGCAAGGTGCAGCTGGCTGATCAAGGCGAGCCGCTGCAAGTAGCGCTACATACATCCTGTTCTGCCCGTCGTGAAATGAATACCCATGTGCATGCCCGTGCCTTACTTGCTCAGTTAAGCCATGTAGAGCGCGTGGACCACGACCATGAAAGCGAATGCTGCGGTTTTGGCGGTACTTTTTCGGTGCGTATGCCCGATATTTCAGGTGCTATGGTGGCGGATAAAACGCAAGCCTTACAGGCAAGTGGTGCACAGCAGGTGGTGAGCGCCGACTGCGGTTGTTTGTTGAATATTAATGGCGCCTTTGAAAAACAAAATATTCCATTACTAGGTCAACACCTAGCCAGTTTTTTATGGCAACGCACCCAGTCTAAACAAGAGCCGAGCGCATGAGTGACCAACATATCCACGTCGTCGACGTCACTGCGCGCAACCTTAAAGCTAACGCACGCCTGTCGTTAAAAGATCAGCAACTGCGTACTAATATGCGCAGCGCCATGGACTCTTTAATTAGCAAACGCATTATTTCCATGCCCGATGAAGACGAACGTGAAAACCTGCGTGAACTGGGCAACAAAATTAAAGCCAGTGCCTTATCGCAACTGCCCGATTTGCTGGAGCAACTGGAAAGTAATTTAACCAAGCAGGGTATTCAAGTGCACTGGGCCAGCACTAGAGAAGAAGCCAATGCCATTGTTTTAAACATTGCCCAAGCCCGCAATGCCAAGCAGGTGATTAAAGGTAAATCCATGGTCAGTGAAGAAATGGCCATGAATGAATACTTGACTGAACACGGCATTGAAGCGCTTGAATCAGATATGGGCGAATACATTATTCAGCTAGATAATGAGAAACCCACGCACATTATTATGCCGGCGATTCATAAAAATGCGCAGCAGGTGGGTAAGCTTTTCGAAAGCCGTTTAGCGCTACCCTATACCGATGATGTGGACAGCTTGATTCAGTCGGCACGCAGTATTTTAAGAGAAAAATTCTTTCAGGCGGATATTGGTATTTCAGGGGTTAATTTTGCTGTAGCAGAAACAGGCACTTTGTTGTTGGTGGAAAACGAAGGCAATGGCCGCATGTCTACCACGGTTCCGCCCGTACACATTGCCGTAACGGGGATTGAAAAAGTCGTTGCCAATTTGCAAGACACAGTGCCGCTGCTGTCATTGCTAACCCGCTCGGCGCTGGGTCAAGGCATTACCACCTATGTGAATATGATTTCTGCCCCGCGCCAGTCAGATGAGCTCGATGGCCCAGAAGAAGTGCATTTAGTGTTGCTGGATAATGGTCGCAGCCAAGCCTTTGCAGACAGTGAGCTAAGGCAAACACTGAACTGCATTCGCTGTGGTGCTTGTATGAACCATTGCCCTGTTTACACACGCATTGGTGGGCAAGCCTATGGCACGGTTTATCCGGGCCCCATAGGTAAAATTATTTCGCCGCATCTATTAGGTTTAGAAAACACGCCAGACCACCCTTCAGCTTCTTCTTTATGCGGTGCTTGTGGCGAAGTCTGCCCCGTAAAAATCCCCATTCCTGCCTTGTTACGTCGCTTGCGTGAAGAAAACGTTAAATCGCCCAAGCAACAACCCCAGATAATGGATGGGCAGGGCAGCCGTTATTCCGCCAAGGAGCGCTTGCTGTGGAAAGGTTGGCAATACTTTA
>LFTS01000241.1:0-3085 GCA_001513435.1 Gammaproteobacteria bacterium DTU040 | reverse complement strand
GCTTGGACACAAAACCACAGCGCTCCCAAGCCTGCAAAACGTAGCTTGCATGAGTTGGCAAAAAAGCATTTGGAGAAAAAATCATGAGTGCACGGGAGAAGATTTTAGCCAGCCTACGCCAAAGTTTAGAAGGCACTCAACCGCTAGCCGACCCTTTTGACGCTAGCTTAGTGGATAAACCTTGGCGCTATAAACCAGAAGAAAGAATCACCCGTTTAAAAGAATTAATGACTGCAGTACACAGCGAAGTGCATCTGACGCGCAGTGCTGAATGGCCGCAACTACTGCATGAACTGCTGACACAACGGCAAATCAATAGGCTGTTAACAGCACCGAGCACAACGCACGGTCAAGCCTTTAGTGCCTACTGCCAAACACAGGATAGCTCATTAAAACTGCTGGCTTATGACCGTCCCATTGAAGAATGGAAGCGTGAACTTTTTGATGACGTGCCTGCCAGTTTGACCGGCACGCTTGCAGGGATTGCCGCTACAGGAACCTTGGTAGTACAACCCAGCCCAGCCGAACCACGCCTAATGAGTCTAGTGCCACCGCTACATATTGCGCTGCTGAAGGCGAGCCAGATTTATGACAACCTGTATCAAGCCCAGCAACACTGGCCCAAACCCATGCCGAGTAATTTATTGCTGATTTCCGGCCCCTCGAAAACCGCCGATATTGAACAAGTCTTAGCCTATGGCGCTCATGGGCCAAAAGACTTAATTGTGTTGCTGGTGGAAGATGCGTGAGCTGGCACGCATCTTTTTTTACACCTGAAACCTTTCCACCATGCTTTGCATTTGACTGGCGAGTTTGGCTAAGTCTTCGCTGGCGGCAGCGATTTGCTCGGTGCTAGTCGCTGTTTGCTCAGTCACCTGACCGATATTGACGATGTTGTGGTTGATTTCTTCAGTGACGGCACGCTGCTGTTCGGTGGCGGTAGCGATCTGTGCATTCATGGACGTTACAGTGATGAGGTTTTGCGCGGCATTGTTTTGTAGCTGCACAGAGTTCTCTACCAGCTCGACACTATAAAGGGCATGATTACTGGCCTGCTGCATCACCTCCACGGCTTCAGTGACACCGCTTTGTAGACTGTTAATAAGGTTTTGTATTTCTAAAGTCGACTCATGGGTGCTGTTGGCCAAAGAGCGCACTTCTGATGCGACCACGGCAAAGCCGCGTCCTGCTTCTCCTGCACGGGCCGCTTCAATCGCGGCGTTAAGTGCTAAGAGGTTGGTTTGTTCGGCGATACCACGAATAACATCCATCACGGTACCAATTTTTTGGCTACTCTTAGCTAGACCGCGCACTACTTGCTCTGCGTTTTTGATTTCTTGTTCTAAATTGCTGATGTTATCTAAGGCATCATGACTGACCTTGTTGCTAGCTTGGCTTTGTTCTTCAGCTTCTTGTGCAGCGAGTGCCGCTTGTGCTGTATTTTGCGCGACTTCTTGCACAGTGGCTGACATTTGGTTCATGGCCACTACGGTATGCTCGGTCTCGTGACGGTTTTGTAGCATGCCTTGGCTGGTTTGCACGGTAGTGGCGGATAACTCCTCAGCCGTGGAAGCAACCTGTAGAGCCGATTGGTGCATTTGTTTAATAGTGGTTTGAAATTTTTCTAGCATCTGGTTGAAAATCTGACTGGTGCGGCCAATTTCATCCGTTGAATTAACGGGTGCGCGCAAACTCAGGTTGTTTTGTTGTTCAATATTTTCGATGCTGCTTTGCAGGCAGTGAATTTGTTGTACCAGTTGGCGTGACAGCCAGTAAGAAAATAAGCCAGCACTGAAGAAAATAGCCAGACACATAATGAGCGTGAAAATAAATTGCTGTTGGGTTGTGTGTAATAAAGCTGTGGTGTGTTTGCCGAGTTCTTGGCTGAAATAGTGGGCAATTTCATGCAAGATATTAATTTTTTCAGTAGACATTGCAAACCAATCCGCCGTCTCAGTAACGAATACACCAGTATTTGCGCTTTGGATAGCCTGTTCGCGCGCTTGCTCTACCTGCAGAATGACGGGCTGACTTAGTTTTTGCTCGATATAGAGCTGTTGTTCAGCGTTGGCACGCTCGATGAATTGTTTGGTGTGCAAAGCCTGCTGCGCCATCAGACGCAACACAGCACGTAAGTTGTCAAATGAAAGCTCTTTGCTGCTAAAGACGGCGCTGAGAATGGCGCGCTCAGTTCCTGCGTTTTCTGAGGCGTGCAGAGCTTGGGTGTAGGCAGCAGCGATGTTTGAAATTTGTGCGCTGGCCTCTATTTGAGTCAGGGTTAGGGTGGCGTTTATCAGCTTGGCGTTGAGCTGGCTATAAAACTCAATAGCTTGGTCGGCGGAAATTTGCAGCGCTAAAATTTGGCTGCGCTGCTGTGGCAGCAGTGCGAGTTCATCCAGTACGTTTTGCCAAGTGTCAGTAAATTGTTGGCCGAATACTTGGGTGTCATGATCTTGTAAATATTGATTGAGCTTGCTTATTTGTTGATCGGTTTGAGTCTGCTGCTCTTGTAGTTCTTGGCTAAAACGACTACCCGCCGAACCTAAAAAGCTAGCGCTGCGACCACGTTCGCGTTGCAAGTGTTGTAAGGCTGCGGCTGCATGGTTGGAAAGTGCGCTAAGTTGCTCGACGTTGCTGGCGGTTTGCCAGGATTGCATTTGCTGGTTCATGACAAAACCAGCTAAAAAAGCCAAGCCTAGTAGGGGTAAGACTAGGTTAAGAATAAGCTTGTGGCTTAATTTAAGATTATTAAATCGCATAATAGAGCGCCTATAAAAACCGACCTGTATGCTGGGGTATTGTAGGTGTATGCTCCTTTAGTACAAGCAATAGCTGAGAGCTAAAAATGAAACTTGATTGCGGTCATGCGAGCGTTGGATGGTTCTTATAAGTAATAGCAATGCTTAGTAGGGGGTACGAGGGTACAAAACTAGCTGTAAAGAGCAGTAGCCTCATTAAATTGTGGGCTACTGCTTAAGGCGCAGTAATAGGTTGTAATGAGTTATTTGCAGCGTTGTAATTTTTGATACGCCTGAATCAGTTTTTGCTGCGCCGGCAGTTGGCTTAATTGACTATCTAAAGGCGC
>LFTS01000022.1:6978-7902 GCA_001513435.1 Gammaproteobacteria bacterium DTU040 | reverse complement strand
AAGTTTTTTTTGTTCTGCTTTAGCCTATTTTTAACCAATTTTGCTGCGGCCGGCACGAGCATTGATCAGATTATCGACACCGCCCAATCCTTTCTTGAACAAGAAACCCAAAATTATTTAAGCAATAGCGATATAAAAGCACGTTACGAGGTAAGCATTGGCCGTTTAGACAATCGTCTACGGATGGCCGCCTGCGATCAACCACTCAGTGCTTCTTTAGAAAACCCGCAGCAACCGGTCGGTAGAGTTACCCTACGCATTCGTTGCGAGGGCAGCGCACCCTGGTCAATTTTTGTACCGGCACAAGTCAACCTGTACCGTGACGTGGTGGTAGCGACCCGCCCCATAAAACGTAACAGCATTATTCAGACCAATGACATCTCCTTGGCTGAGCGTGATGTCGGCAATCTTAAGCAAGGTTATTTACTCAGCCTGGATAGCGTTATCGGCAGTTTAACCACCCGTGCTCTACAGCATGATCAAGTCATTTCACCCAACCAGCTACGTCAGCCTGCAGCCGTAAAACGTGGTGACCAGGTTATTATTTCCGCAATGAGTGGCAGCGTACGTGTGCGCATGCCAGGCGAGGCCCTGTCTGATGGCGCTATAGGCGAACAAATACGGGTACGCAACACCCGCTCACAACGCGTCATTCATGCACGGGTGGTCGCTCCCGGCCAAGTAGAAGTCGCTATGTAATCTGCATTAAAACCGCTATACTCTGCACCTGTAAGCCAAAATCAATCATAGTCTCGACACCACTGCTTACGACTGAAAAGCCTTTTTCATGCATTGCTCTAAAGTTTATTCTGATGCCGCCGATAGTTAAGCTAGTGTTCTAATACTCAGCAGTTAGAGGTTTATCATGGCTATCGAATTTAATCGTGCAAACAGCACGCAAAATCTTACTAAGAACAACGCTCC
>LFTS01000022.1:0-6960 GCA_001513435.1 Gammaproteobacteria bacterium DTU040 | reverse complement strand
TCAGTTAAAAATCTTGGCGAGTCTGTAAAACTAAGCCAAAGCGCGCTTGAGTTACAATCCATCAACGACAAACTCAAGCACGTGCCTGATATAAATCACGACAAAGTGCAAGCGCTTAAGCAGGCTATTGACGATGGCAGCTATAAAGTCGATAGTGCCGCTACAGCCAATAAAATGCTTGCTTTCGAAGCACTACTATAATTTTATAAGCCATGCCAGACACTAGAATATTAGAACTGCTAAACACTGATATACACTCCTGCACAGAACTCCTCGAGATTCTGGAGCAGGAGTTTTCTGCGCTTAACGAACGCAAACTCGAACAGCTGCAAGCACTGCTTGATAGCAAACAGCCGTTACTGATAAGCCTCAACCAAAACGCCAAAGAGCGCAGCAACCTGTTACAACGTAATGGGCTGACAGCCGACATGAGCGGTTTCCAACAATTTGCTCAAAACTCCCCACACTCTGCTAAACTGTTACAGCAACACAGCACACTCAATGACCTGATCGAACAATGTCAAACGGCCAATTTGCGCAACGGCCGGTTAATACGTGCCAACCAAATCAGTGTTGGCTCGGCGCTTAACATTATTCGCGGTAGCAACGAGCCTTCGCTGTATGACAAATCCGGCAGCACCGCCTACAAAAGTACTCGGCGCACTTTTACCAGCGCCTAGTTAGACGGTTATTTTTATACACCATTAGGGTTATTAGTTCGTGTCTACATTGTTTGATGAAGGTAGCGGCCCGCAACCACCTAAAATATTAACAACTCCAGCAGAAATTAACGGTAACTTACGCACCCTCCTGAATAACAACCTGCCTTTAAAAATCCGGTTCCCTGGTCGTGAACAACGCTATCTTAGCTATATAGTTGCTGTTGACCGCGAAAACGCTTCATTAGCGCTTGATGAATTTGTGCCGAACACCGCGCTACGCTTCCTGCAAAACGGCGAGGAGTTTCATGTTGAAGCTCATATAGATGGCGTGCGTATCAACTGGTCGCATCACCAAACAGGCATAGCCGCCACCATCAACGGCCATCCATGCTTATGGTTTAAGTTTCCCGAAGAAATGCNNACCCTCGCTGGCAACGCCTTGGCTACCCCAGTTAGCGGGCGCTTACTGGATATCTCCGCTACAGGCTGTAAGGTGCATATAGACTCTGCCAACACCCACTTGAAAGCCGGCCAGCTTTACGAGAGCTCTAGCCTAATTATGCCGCATGGCTCATTGACTCTCAGCGTTGAAGCACGCCATGTACAAGTAATAGAAGAGAAGGACATTACCAAAGTTGGCCTGCGCTTTCATCAGGTTGATGGCGTTACTCAGCGCAACATTGAACGCTATGTATACCAGCTACAGCGTGAAGCGCGTCGCGATGAAGGCGGCGAGTTGTTTTAAACCTGAAAAGACAGAAACAAAAAAGCCTGCGCTTTTAGTAAAGCGCAGGCTTTTTATTTACTTTCTTTTAATGCTAAAAGAATAGTGGCGTCCCCTAGGGGACTCGAACCCCTGTTACCGCCGTGAAAGGGCGGTGTCCTAGGCCACTAGACGAAGGGGACGTAACCCTTGACTCCTACTGACTAAACACATCAATAGGCTAGTTTGAATTGGTGGAGCTACACGGGATCGAACCGTGGACCTCTTGCATGCCATGCAAGCGCTCTCCCAGCTGAGCTATAGCCCCAACTCATTGGACGGGGCGCATGATAAGCAAGTCCGACTTTATTGTCAAACCTTTCTTAACAATAAAAATTATTTAGCTTGTAGACGGCCGTAGAGTTCAGCATAAACGCCCCCTTGCGCCAACAAAGCTTGGTGATCGCCCTGCTCAACAACGCGCCCCTCAGAAAGCACTAATATCCTATCGGCCTGTCGTACAGCACTTAAACGGTGCGCAATTATAAGCGTCGTACGCCCAGCCAAAAAGCTTTGTAATGCCTGATGCACGCCCTGCTCGGTCTGGCTATCCAGAGCGGAAGTAGCCTCATCCAGAATCACCACACAGGGATCAGCTAACACCATACGCGCGATAGCTAAACGCTGTTTCTGTCCGCCCGACAGACGCACACCTGCACGACCAATAATGGTGTCTAAACCGTTTGGCAGTTGCCTGACAAACTCATCCAGCTGCGCCACTGCTAGCGCCTGCCAACAGGACTCATCATCACCCGTACGACCTAGCAGCACGTTTTCTCGCACACTATCGTTAAACAACGCTGGATTCTGTAGTACCACTGCCACATGCTCGCGCACAGTCTGTATACCAACCTGCTCAATGGGCACGTTATCATAAAAAATCGTACCTCGACTGGGGCGATAAAGACCCAACAACAGTTGCACTAAGGTACTTTTTCCACCCCCACTCACACCTACAATGGCGACTTTCTCACCCGGTGCTACTGAGAAGCTCAGGCCATTAAGAATTGGCTCCTGTCGGTAGGAAAAATGCAGATCCTGCACTTCTACGGCTACGGTTTTCTTATGCGTGAATGGGTTAATCTGGGTGGGATATTGCGCTTCATCTTGCCGCGCTAACAACTGATTAATCCGCTGCATCGCACCATTAGCGCCATAGAGCGCATATTGTAAATTCAGTAGCTGTTCAACAGGACCAATCATAAACCACAGGTAACTAAACACAGCAAGCATCTGACCAATCGATAAATCAGAAAACAATACGGTTAGCATCGCCACGGAGCGAAACACGTCGATACCAAACTGAAACATCAAGCCACTTGAACGCATCGCTGTTTCGGTTTTCCACTTACTGGCGATAGCCGAGTCGCGAGCATTCTTAGCACGTAGACGTAAACGAGAAAAGAAATAGTGCTGATGACTCCCCGCACGCACCTCATGAATGGCATCAAGGGTTTCAGTTAATGCTTGGGTAAAGTGCGCTGTGTTATCGTTTTCTTGTTTTTTAAGGTGCTTGATTTTCTTACCGAGCTTAACTGTAGCCAAAACCACAACTGGATTAAGCAGCAAAATAAATAGCGCCAACTGCCAATGCATCCACAGCAATATAGTGGCTGTGCCCGTGAGCGTAAGTAAAGCTACGATAAAGCGGCTCAGTGTCTCCCCGATAAAGGCATCCAGCGTATCCAAATCTGTTACCAGGTTTGTAGCTACCGAGCCGCTGCCAAGGCTTTCATACTCTGACAAAGAAATACGCTGCAAGCGACCCAGCAGCAGCAGCCTGAGTTTATAAATAATGTCCTTCGATAGCTCAGTAAAAAGCCGACTTTGTAGCACATTAAAAGCCAGCGAGCTCAGACGCAGTACCAGAGTTACCAAGAGTAAAAACCCGATAAAACCAACGGGCTGCACCCAGCTCTCTGGCAACAAGTTCTGCATAAAGGCCACCGCTTTGCCGGGCTGCTTTAGCAATACTTCATCGACCAATAACGGTAACAACAAAGGTATGGGCACACTGGTTAGCGTCGCGAATAACGCTAAAACATTAGCAAAGAGTATTTTTTGTTTATTCTGCCAAGCAAGCTGACGAATATAACGCCAGCTTAAACTTTGCTTTTGCTTTACATCAGACATCAATCACACCGTCAACCAACCCAGTGGGTTCGTGAACTGCTGCTAACAGCTGCAAGTCTTCCGGGTAAGTGATTTTAAGATTATCACTGCGCCCAACTACCAGCCTGGGTTTAAAGCCAGCCCACTCTACTGCTGACGCCTCATCGGTAATTGCTACGCCTGCCGCTAAAGCTTGTTCAAGCGCATCGCTAAGCAACTGCAGAGGAAACATTTGTGGAGTTAACGCGTGCCAGATGTGTTCACGCTGCAAGGTTTGCTGGCTGCGCTGCTGTGCATCAGCCAACTTTAAAGTATCGCGCGCTGGATAGGCCAATAGCCCGCCGACAGCATCATGCTTTAAAGTGGATAGAAGCCTGTCTAAATCCGTGCGCTGCAACATAGGTCTAGCCGCATCATGCACCAACACCCAATCGCACGGCTGCGCACCTAAGTTTGGCAGCACACGCAAGGCATTCAGCACTGAGTCAGCACGTTCCTGCCCGCCGACAACCTGCCGAACCAATGGGTGCTGAACCAACGGTAAATCCGGCCAATATGAGTCATGCTCTGCCACAGCTACTGCTGCACCCTGTAATTGTGGATGCGGCAAAAAAATATCTAGGGTATGTTCTAAAATCGTTTTCCCTGCCACCTGCAGGTATTGCTTAGGTCTATCGCTAGCCATCCGACTACCAATGCCAGCCGCAGGAATTACAAGCCAAAACTTCACAGACTACTCCAGCAACAGGTAAAGCGTTTCACCCTGCTTCACCATACCCAACTCATGCCGCGCACGCTCTTCAACGGTTTCCATACCCTGCTTTAATTCCATTACCTCGGCTTCCATCATGCGGTTACGTGCTTGCAGGCGCTCATTCTCGTTACGCTGCACTTGAATTTGCCGCTCTAATTCTATGCGGTGCGTTACTCCACCATCGCCAAACCAATACCTATACTGCAGCGTCAGCAGCATAATCAGCAAGATAGCGGTAAGCCAAAGTGAAGGTCTTTTCATCGTTCAGTCATTACAAAGGAAAAGGGCAGCCCAATGCTGCCCTTATGTTTAGTGCTTAATTGTAGCTATTAACCGCGAAACTCAGCACGTCCACGATAGACAGCCTTATCGGCCAACTGTTCCTCAATGCGTAACAGCTGGTTGTACTTGGCTACGCGGTCGGAACGGCAGAGCGAACCGGTTTTAATCTGCCCCGCTGCTGTGCCTACGGCCAAGTCAGCAATGGTGGCATCTTCAGTTTCGCCGCTGCGATGGGAAATCACTGCGGTATAACCTGCTGCCTTAGCCATTTGAATAGCTTCCAGCGTCTCAGTCAGTGTGCCAATCTGGTTAAATTTAATCAGAATAGAGTTAGCGGTTTTCGATTCAATGCCCTGCTTGAAAATGCTGGTGTTGGTGACAAAGAGATCATCACCAACCAGCTGGATTTTCTCGCCGATTTTATCGGTGAGCAGCTTCCAACCGTCCCAATCCGACTCATCCATACCATCTTCAATAGAAATAATTGGAAAGCGCTCGGTTAAGCCAGCCAAGTAATCAGTAAAACCTTGAGCATCAAACTTCTTGCCTTCACCCGCTAAATCGTACACTCCGTCTTTATAGAACTCGGTCGCCGCGCAGTCCAACGCTAAGGTAATGTCTTCGCCTAGCTTGTAACCGGCATTGGCAATCGCTTCAGCAATCACGGTTAAGGCTGCTTCGTTAGACTCAAGATTGGGCGCAAAGCCACCCTCGTCACCCACGGCCGTGCTTAAGCCACGCGCCTGCAGTACCGCTTTCAAGTGATGAAAGACTTCTGTACCGATACGTAAAGCTTGCGAGAAGGTTTTCGCACCCACCGGTTGAATCATAAACTCTTGGATATCGACGTTGTTATCCGCGTGCTCACCGCCGTTAATGATGTTCATCATCGGCACCGGCATGCTGTACTGCCCCGGCGTGCCATTAAGCTCAGCAATGTGCGCATACAACGGCATGCCTTTGGCTTGTGCAGCAGCTTTAGCAGCGGCCAGTGATACCGCCAAAATAGCGTTCGCCCCCAATGTGGCTTTGTTGTTCGTGCCGTCCAGTGCAATCATGATGCGGTCTAAGCCCTGCTGATCGGTAGCGTCTTTACCCAGCAATGCCTCACGGATAGGACCATTGACGTTGGCAACGGCTTTAAGTACGCCTTTGCCCATGTAGCGAGACTTGTCGCCATCGCGCAGCTCTAACGCTTCGCGCGAGCCGGTCGAGGCCCCTGAGGGTGCACACGCACTGCCAATAATGCCATTATCCAAAATAACATCGGCTTCCACTGTAGGGTTACCGCGCGAGTCCAGAACTTCACGTCCTTTGATGTCAACAATCTTTGCCATGGGTTGGGTTACTCCATCAAAAATTAAGCAGTTTCAATTACCGAGAAACTTTTAATTAAATCATCCAGCTGCTTGAGCTGGGCTAAAAAGGGTTCAAGCTTATCTAAACGCAGCGCACAGGGACCGTCACACTTAGCGCTATCTGGTTCAGGGTGCGCCTCTAAAAACAGTCCTGCCAAGCCCTGACTCATACCGGCCTTAGCCAAATCAGTAACCTGCGCCCGACGTCCGCCCGCAGAATCTGTACGTCCGCCCGGGGTTTGTAACGAGTGGGTGACATCGAAAAATACGGGGTAGTTAAATTCTTTCATGATGCCAAAACCCAGCATATCCACCACGAGGTTGTTGTAACCAAAGGCGCTACCGCGCTCGCATAGAATCAGCTGGTTGTTACCGGCTTCTTCGCACTTGCTCAGAATATGGCGCATTTCATGGGGAGCTAAAAACTGGGCCTTCTTGATATTGATGACCGCGCCGGTTTTCGCCATCGCCACGACCAAATCGGTTTGACGGGACAAAAACGCAGGCAGCTGAATAATGTCGCAAACTTCGGCTACGGGCTGCGCCTGATAAGGCTCATGTACATCTGTAATCACTGGCACGTTGAAGGTCTTTTTGACTTCCTCAAAAATCTTCAAGCCTTCGTCTAAGCCCGGCCCGCGAAACGAGTTGATAGAAGAGCGGTTGGCTTTATCGAAGCTGGCTTTGAATACATAAGGAATACCGAGCATGTCGGTCACGCGCACGTATTCTTCACAGGCGCGCATGGCTAAATCACGCGACTCCAGCACATTAATACCGCCAAATAAAACAAAAGGCTTGTCGTTGGCGATATCGATATCAGCAACACGAATCGTTTTTTGCGTCATGCTTATTTTTCTCCTTGATGGGTTAATGCTGCCTGCACAAACCGGCTAAACAACGGGTGCCCATCACGTGGAGTTGAGGTAAATTCTGGATGGAACTGACAGGCCACAAACCAAGGATGATTCGGTACTTCGACCGCCTCAACCCTGTCTCTTATACACATCTCCGAGCCCACGAGACTAG
>LFTS01000276.1 GCA_001513435.1 Gammaproteobacteria bacterium DTU040 | reverse complement strand
GACGGCACCGTCATGCTTAGAGCCGAAGCCCGCGCACCGCGTGCGGATGCTGAAGCCCTTGGAATTTCCGTAGCCAAAGATCTGCTTGCCCAAGGCGCAGGTGAAATTTTGGCGAAAATTTACGCTGAATCCAATTAACCGTGAATACTTGGCGTTTATTAATTACGCGCCCAGCCGCCGACAACCAACTATTGGCGGCGCAACTCCAGCAACTGGGAGTCTTTAGTTTTGGCTTGCCATTGCTGGACATGCGCGCACTGGAAGAAACACCAGCACAGCGCACTCTCATGCTTAATTTAGATCGCTACAGCAGTATCGTAGTGGTCAGTAAGCCTGCAGCGCGCTACGCGCTGGAACGACTAGATACCTACTGGCCACAACCGCCCTCTCGTCCGCAATGGTTCAGTGTGGGCGCCGCCACAGGGCAAATACTCAAGGAATATGGCTTGCCTGTAAGCTGGCCGGAACAGGGCGATGACAGTGAAGCGTTATTAGCTCTTGCTGCATTCCAAGATTCGCTTAGGCAACCCAATCCGCGCGCTTTGATTATGCGCGCAGATGTGGGGCGCGATTTTTTGTCGCAGCAAATTCTCGATAAAGGCGTGCCTGTCGATTTCTTACCCCTGTACGAACGTTTTTTACCTGAATATCCAACGAATTTACTGCTAGAATCAATCCAACAAAACCAATTAAACGGACTAGTTGTTAGTAGCGAGCAAGGTCTCAAACATCTGCTTGAGCTTGCTGATATAGACTGGTCTAAACTTGCTCGGTTACCGCTGTTTACCCCCAGCCCTAGAGTGGCGCAAACAGCTAGAGACCTAGGCGCAACCTATGTGATTGACTGTCAGGGTGCAAGCAATGATGCTTTAATTAAAGCACTGCAACAGCACCGCCCACTACAGTCATAGAAGGACTTCAGCATGACCAAAGAAAGCAAAAGCAAAGCTCAAGACGAAGAGCAAGTAACCGCCACACCAGAGGTTACTAAGCCCAGTGCAGAACCCGTTGCAGAAGATACCAAGCCAGCCAGCGAACCCACACAGCCTGTAGCACAAGAAAAAACCACTACAACTGAGCCGCAAAACAGCGCAGACAAGCAAACGAATAAAACCGACGCGGACACTAAAAAACAAGAGCCTGCTGCAACCAAGCCCGTCACTCAAACAGAGAAAAAATCCGGCAATGGTGTGGCTGTGTTTGCATTACTCATCGCTGCGGCCAGCTTGGCTTTTTCAGCCTGGCATTACACTCAGCAAGGCGGCAATAAAGACGAAACCACGACAGTGCAAACAGTCAATAATGAAGAGCAAGCAGCCCAGCTAACCCAGCTGCAAGAACAGCTCAACAACCAAACCAAACAGATTGATCAGCTCAGGCTACAGCTTGCCGAGCTTCCTAGCAGCGACAACTTTGCCACGCAACAACGCGCGCTGAAACAAATGCAATCCGCACACCAAGCCTTTACCACACGTTTCGAGTCTGCCTTTGGTAATACCCGTCAAGACTGGCGCCTGGCTGAAGCCGAGCATTTACTGCGCATGGCGATTTTACGCCTCAGTGCTATGCAGGATCTCAACAGCGCTCTGCATCTGGTAGAAGGCGCTGACCAAATCCTCTTTGAGCAAGACGATATCGCTGCTTACCCTGCACGCGACGCCATCGCCCAAGCGTTAGCTGATATTAAAGCCATGCCAAAACTAGACCGCGCCGGTTTGTTTATGCGCCTAGGCGCGCTACAACGACAAATCAGTCAGCTTGATCAACTCATGCCGAGTTTCGATCTGACAGAAAACACACTGGAAACGGTTACAGATAGCGCCTTTTGGCGTCAGTGGTTGGACCAACTGTCCAGCTATGTGCGTTTGGACTTTAACAGCCCTGATGACATTCAGCCGCTGCTGTCCAGTCAAGAAATTACCCACATTCGCCTCGCCATTAGCCTAGCGGTTGAGCAAGCACAATGGGGTGCGCTTAACGGTCAACAGCAAACCTATGATCAAGCAATTCAACAGGGGTTGGATTTATTGAAGTATTACTTCTCCAGCGACAACCAAACCGCACAGGCGCTAACCGCTCTGCTAAACGAGTTAGTCGGCCAACCGGTTAGCCAAAGCATGCCTGACATCAAGCCTGCCTTGCTGGCACTACAGGCTTACATCCAAGACCGCACACTGGAATACCGTACCCGCAGCGAGGTACAGCAATGAAAAAGCGCACTTTTTTACTGTTGGTCGTTGTCATGCTGGCGACAGTGGGCTTAGGCACACTGGTCGTTGAACACCAAGGCTATGTGCTAATTAGCTGGAAAAACATCCGCTTTGAAGCCACCCTTTGGGTGTTTTTACTCTGCCTTGTCATTCTCTTTGTCGTTCTCTATGTCATACGACTCATACTCAGCGCACTGCTGAGCTCTGCAGGTTGGGTCAACCCTTGGTCCAGCACCAATAAGCAAAAGCGTTTACAGTCGGCCATTGATAAAGGCATGCTGCATTATGCCCAAGGCAACTGGCAAGATGCGTTGCAGCAACTGACGTATGCCGGCAAGGTCAGTCCACAGCCAGCACCTTATTTACTAGCCGCAGCACGCTCAGCACAACACCTTAATCAAGCCGAAACCGCCGATAAGCTGTTGCTACAAGCACAAGCCAAAGAGCCCAAGCAAAGCCCTGCCATTGCTCTATGCCAAGCTGACATTTACACAGCACGCGGAGAGCTCAGCAAAGCACAAGACAGCTTGCTGATATCATATAAAAAATATGCACAGCATCCAGAGTTGTTACTGCGCATCAGCCAGCTTGCCCAGCAACAGCAAGACTGGGGACAACTGTTGAAAATAATCCCAGCATTGCGCAAAACCAAACGAGTCGAAGCGCAACAACTGGATGTGTTGGAGCAGCAGGCTTGGCAAGGACGCATCAGCCAGCCAGCTGACACGTTTGAGCAGGTTAATAATATTTGGAATGCCATGCCCAAAGCGTTACACAAAAACCCTACGCTGCTTATGGCTTTTTGCTCACAGCACATTATCTTTAAGCAAGTCGAGCAAGCTGAACAATTATTGCGTCATCAGTTAAATCAGCAGTTTGATGTGCAACTACTGCAAGCCTACGCACAAATCCCGCATGCACAGCCTAGTTTGGCGGTGCAATCAGCCGAGCGCTGGTTAGAGCAAGCACCTGAGGATCCTATCGCTCTGTATGCGCTTGGTAAGCTCTGTCTGCAAGCCGAGCTTTGGGGTAAGGCGCGCGACTATTTGCAAGCCAGTCTGCAAAAGCGTCCGCAGCCTAAGGTCTACGCCGAGCTTGCGCGTTTGTTGAATCAAATGGGTGATCACAAACGCAGTATTCAGCTGCTCACTGCCAGCATTAATATGCAAGACAGACACGCCAGCACCAAGAGTGACCGAGCAAACTAAAACCCTAAAAAAGCAATAACTCTTGGAGTTGCGTATGCAGTTGTTCTCTCAGTCCCGCACACTGTTTGGCCTTGGCTTTTTGGGCTGCTTACTGTTGATGGGGGTTGCGTTTTATCTGCAGTATTTTATGGGGCTTGAACCCTGCCCCCTGTGTTATGTTCAGCGCGTTATCGTCATCGTTTTTGGCGTGATTAGCCTGCTCGCTGCGCTACATAACCCAGCCACAGTGGGTCGTAAGATATATGCTTTTTTGTTGATTCTGGTTGCCAGTAGTGGCATAGCAGCCGCAGGTCGACAAATTTGGCTACAACAGCTGCCCAAAGATCAGCTGCCAGCTTGCCTGCCTTCTTTAGAGTTTATGCTGGAAGCTTTTCCGCTACAGGAAGTAATAGCCAAGATGCTGCACGGCAGCTCAGACTGCGCGGAAGTCACCTGGACATTCTTTGGCTTCAGTATTGCTGAGCTCAGTATGCTGGGGTTTATTATGATGCTGCTCTGGAGCTTGATGCTGTTGTTGAAACGTTTTACGCGCAAATCTATTTTTAGATAAAACCCTTTAGCACCAGAGCGTGCCCTGTGTTTTATGCTCGCCCGTCGCCTCGGCAAACTCCTCAGCACAGGGTTGTGCTTGCTCATAGCCCTGAATCAAGTCTACAGCCTTCTGCACATCCTCATCCTGAGTCCAAATCGCCAGCAAGCCTAAAGCCGGAAGCTCACCCATACCACCCACCAAATCAGCACCCTGCAAGTGCGCTTGAACCCCTTCATTAGCAAGCATATTGATAAGCAGATTGGCTTGTAGTAGATCTTCAGGCTCGTATATTCGTTGCATGCATGAGTTCCTCTGCACCTAAAATTGCTTTAAGCGTATAATAGCATTTTATTCCATTATCAATTCTTGGTGAAAACATATCCATGGGTCAATTTGACAGCATTCGCCCCTACCATGACCATGAAGTTGCTGAAGTCTTGCAACGCTTGGCGGTTAATCCTGAGTTTCTCAACACCATTGCAAAATATCGCTTCCCAAGATTAGCCAAGCATTTCTGCTGGCTAGTTCGCCCTTTAATTAGCTACTCTTTACGCAAAGAGCTGGCTGATATTAACTCTGTGGCAGATTTGCAAGCACGCATTGCCTTTTATGTTGAAAACTCGGTTAAACGCGCCACAGACGGCATCAGCTTTTCAGGGATTGAGCACCTAACCGGCAATCAACCCCACCTGTTCCTCAGCAATCACCGTGACATTGTGATGGATCCGGCCTATGTAAACTACGCACTGTATCAAAGCCAGATAAACACGCCACGTTTAGCCATTGGCGATAACTTATTGCAGCGCCCTTTTGTCAGCGATTTGATGCGTCTTAATAAGAGCTTTATCGTGCAGCGTTCAGTTAGCGGGCGACGTGAAAAAATCGACGCTTTTATGCAGCTCTCCAGTTATATCAACCATTCAATTTTGCAAGAGCAGCAGTCCGTTTGGATCGCTCAAGCGGAAGGCCGCGCCAAAGACGGTAATGACCGTACCGACAGCGCCATCTTAAAAATGCTGCATATGTCACAGCGCGAGTTGGAGTTTAATCAGGCCATTAGACAACTAAGCCTCACTCCTGTGGTCATTAGCTATGAGTATGACCCCTGTGATCTCGCCAAAGCCAGAGAGCTTTACATCAAAGCCACAACAGGCAAATACACCAAACAGCCCGGTGAGGATGACGCCAGCATCGTGTTAGGCATTACCGGTTACAAAGGCCGGGTACATGTGCATTTCTCTGAGCCGATAGGCAATGGCTTTACTGATGCCCGTGAGTTAGCACAGCAGATTGACCAGATCGTTTGGCGGGACTACCGCCTGTTTCCCATCAATTATCTGGCTTGGCATGCTTGGAGTGAGCGCGATCAGGCTTTGCTCGTCCCAGCTGCGCGCGAATTGTTTACTGAAAAAGAAGTGGCTCTGGCACAAAGCGTTTGGCAGAAAAAACTTGCTGATTGCCCCACCGAGCAACGACCCTTTTTAATCATGCAGTACGCTAATCCGTTGCAAAACCAATACCGCAGTCAAGCACAATAAATAACGACCGCCTCTGTTTAACTTCAATTACCGCATAAGGTTTTACTATGTCATGGCTGCAGGTTCGTCTTGCTATTACTCCAGAGCAAGCTACATATTGGGAAGATACATTATTAGCCTTGGGCGCTGTTTCAGTGACCTATATGGACGGCGAGGATCAGCCTATTTATGAACCTGATCTGGGTACCACGCCCTTGTGGAGCAAAACCCATTTACTGGCCTTGTTTGATCAGCAAGACCATAATCAAGCCTCACTAGAGCAGCAGCTGGCAGAGCGTTGCGCAAAAGACGCGCTGCAGTATCAAATTGAGCAGTTACCCGAGCAAGACTGGGAACGCAGCTGGATGGATAACTTTCAGCCGATGTGCTTTGGTCAGCGTTTGTGGGTAGTGCCTAGCTGGCACGCAGCACCCGAGCCTGAAGCGGTCAACTTGTTACTCGACCCAGGCTTGGCCTTCGGCACGGGTACCCATCAAACCACAGCTCTGTGCCTTGCATGGCTAGACAAAAACCTGCGCGAAGGCGTAAAGGTGCTCGATTTTGGCTGTGGCTCAGGAATCCTTGCCATTGCCAGTTTATTGCTGGGCGCACAACACGCTACTTGCACCGATATCGATCCGCAAGCTTTAGAAGCCACGGCGGATAATGCACAGCGCAATAACATTGACGCATCACGCTTTAGCCTCTATTTAGCGCAAAACATGCCAGAAAAAACTAGATTTGATGTGGTGTTGGCAAATATTTTAGCTGGCCCTCTGGTACAGTTAGCAGCGCAACTGACCCAGCATACACGCCCCGGTGGGCAACTTGTTTTATCAGGCATTTTACTGGAACAGGCCGAGGAAGTTCGCGCTGCTTATGCTGATGATTTTGACTTAGAACCCACGCAAATTAAAGACGAGTGGGTATGCATTGCCGGCACGCGCAAAATGCATCGTGCATGACTTTAATCAGGCCCGACCCAATTTTCGTTTATGACTAACACATTCACCACCCAATGCTCGCATTGCGATACTAAATTCCGCTTACTGCCCGCTCAGTTAGAAGCGGCGCACGGCATGGTACGCTGTGGTTCCTGTCGGCAAGTATTTAATGCGATAGAGCGACTGCAAACGGGCGCACACGAAAAACCAGCAAAAGAAGATTTTTTAATCCACGACGATCTGGATATTAATATTGATTCTCCTGAATTCGAACAGGAATTAGCACGCCTTGCGCAGCAGGAGCAGCTCGTTACAGAGGCGGTTTTCAGCCGAGAAAACCAAACCTCTCCAACCACTACTCCGAGAATCAAGCATACCGACAAGCCTTCCGCTGATTTTTATCAAGCCACACAGGTTACCGAAGCTCCTTATGATGAAGAAGCCTGGGC
>LFTS01000302.1:3299-20765 GCA_001513435.1 Gammaproteobacteria bacterium DTU040 | reverse complement strand
AGCCAGAAGAGTTTAGCGGATTTGCTTTTGGTATGGGTGTCGAGCGTTTGGCCATGTTGCGTTATGGCGTTAATGATTTACGCCTGTTCTTCGACAATGATCTGCGGTTTTTAGCGCAGTTTCGTTAATTGAGCATCGTTTAAGGAGAACAGTATGAAATTTAGTGAGCAGTGGTTACGCAGTTTGGTTGAGCCCAAAGTCGAGCGTGATGAATTAGTCGCCCGCCTTTCTATGGCTGGCTTAGAAGTTGACGCTGTTGAGCCAGTCGCAGGCGAATTTACTGGCGTGGTGGTTGGCGAGGTGCTTGAAGTCAGTCAGCATCCAGACGCGGATAAACTCAGTGTGTGCCAAGTCAGTGATGGTAAAGATACCGTGCAGGTGGTCTGTGGTGCACCTAATGTGCGTGCAGGATTAAAAGTGCCTTTTGCCCAAGTGGGTGCTGTGCTGCCGGGCGATTTTAAAATTAAAAAAGCCAAGCTGCGCGGTGTTGAGTCGCTGGGCATGCTGTGTTCAGCCGATGAGCTTAAAGTCAGTGATGATAACGAAGGGTTGTTGGAGTTGGCGGATGATGCGCCGGTCGGTCAGTGTGTTCGTGAGTACTTGAACCTCAATGATGCATGCATCGAAGTTGATCTCACCCCCAACCGTGGTGATTGCTTGTCATTAACGGGTTTAGCGCGTGAAGTTGGTGCGCTCTATAACCAGCCTGTGCAGTTTCCTGAAATTAATGCAGTACCTGCCAGCCATGATAAGCAAATCAGTATTGAGTTGTTAGCGCCGCACGCCTGCCCAAGGTATGTGGGTCGAGTGATTCGCGGGGTCGATTTAACGCAGCCTACTCCAGCATGGATGAAAACGCGTTTAGAGCGTAGCGGCGTGCGCAGCATTGATCCAGCTGTGGATGTGACCAACTATGTCATGTTAGAGCTGGGGCAGCCCATGCATGCTTTTGATTTGGCGCAGATTAATGGCGGTATTCGCGTGCGTATGGCCGAGCAAGCAGAAAAAATCATTTTGCTTGACGGACAAGAAATCAAACTGAATACAGATACGCTTGTGATCGCCGATCATCAACAAGCCTTGGCTATTGCTGGGGTGATGGGCGGTGAGAATAGCGGTGTTAATGTAGAGAAAACCAAAGACTTGTTTTTAGAGAGCGCATTTTTTGCACCCTTGGCGGTCGCAGGCATAGCGCGTTCTTATGGCTTGCATACAGATGCCTCACATCGTTTTGAGCGTGGTGTGGATTGGCAGTTGGCAGAGCGTGCCATACAGCGTGCTACAGAGCTGTTGTTGCAAATGGTGGGTGGTGAGGCAGGGCCTGTTATTATCGCGCAGAGTGCTGAGCACTTGCCGCAGCCTGCCGTAGTTTCCTTGCGTGCAGAGCGTGTTAACAGCATGTTTGGTTTGCAGTTATCCGATAACGAAATCGAGCAGTTACTGGCTCCGCTTGGCTTGCAGTTAGATAAGCAAGCAGCAGGGCAATGGCAAGTCGCCGTGCCCAGTCACCGCTTTGATATCAGCATTGAAGTGGATTTGATTGAAGAAGTGGGGCGCTTATATGGTTACGAGCGCTTGCCTGTGCGTTATCCTGCAGCGCGTTTAGCGCCGCAACCACAGCCAGAGGCGCAAGCCAGTGTGCCTGTGCTGAGTCGTTTATTGGCGAGTCGCGGCTATCAAGAAGCCATCACTTACAGTTTTATTGATCCTGATAGCTATGCTTTATTTCACCCTGAGCAGCCAGCACTGGTATTAGATAATCCGATTTCAGCAGAACTGTCCTGCATGCGCGCTTCTTTATTACCAGGTTTATTAAAGGCTTTGGCGCATAACCTAAATCGCCAGCAAAGCCGGGTTCGTTTGTTTGAGGCAGGGCTGCGTTTTGTCGGGCAGCTCGATGCGCTGAAACAAGAATCTATGTTGGCTGGCGTAATCACAGGTTTGCGTTTGCCTGAGGCTTGGGCGCATGGAAAAGAAAAGGTTGATTTTTATGACATTAAAGCAGACGTAGAAGCTGTTTTGGCTGCTGCTGGAGCGGGGGCAGAGTTTAGCTTTGTGCCTGCTCAGCACACTGGATTTCATCCGGGTCAGTGCGCTCGCATTGAGCGCGATGGTCAGTTGGTTGGTTATTTAGGGGCTTTACACCCGCAAATAGCCACAGAGTTTGATATTGACCAGCCAGTGTTTATGTTTGAACTTGAACATGCTTTGCTTGAGGCTGGTAAATTGCCCACATTTAAAGAATTATCACGCTTTCCTGAGGTGCGTCGTGATTTGGCGCTGGTAGTTGATGCTGACGTACCGGCGGCACAATTGGTTGATTGTATGCGCGCGGCAGCTGGCGAATGGCTGACCAAGATTCACATTTTTGATGTTTATCAAGGCGCTGGAGTAGAGCAAGGTCGTAAAAGCTTAGCAGTGGGCTTGACGTGGCAGCATCCTTCACGCACTCTAACTGACGAAGAAGTAAGCGACGCAACACAGCAGGTGCTAACCGCACTCGCACAACAGTTTTCGGCAACTTTGAGAGCGTAAGCCAGTGAGCACATTGACTAAAGCAGATATGGCAGAGCATCTATTTATGGAGCTGGGTCTTAATAAGCGTGAAGCTAAAGAGCTTGTTGATTTGTTTTTTGAAGAAATCAGAACCTCTTTAGAAAGTAGCGAACCTGTTAAAATTTCAGGATTTGGCAATTTTGAATTGCGTGACAAACGTCAGCGCCCCGGTCGTAATCCAAAAACGGGGGAAGAAGTGCCCATCAGTGCCCGCCGCGTTGTTACCTTCCGTCCAGGACAAAAGCTAAGAGAGCGAGTAGAGGACTATGCTGGAAGCCAGTCATAATAATGAGTTGCCACCTATTCCGGCAAAAAGATACTTCACTATTGGTGAAGTAAGTGAGCTGTGCGCCGTAAAGCCGCACGTGTTGCGTTATTGGGAGCAGGAGTTTGAACAGCTTGCACCTATCAAACGGCGTGGTAATAGACGTTATTATCAGCATCATGATGTGCTGATGATTCGCCAAATTCGCAGCTTGCTCTATGAAGAAGGTTTTACCATTGGTGGCGCACGCCAGAAACTCAATGGTGAGCAGTCTGGCGAAGAGAACACCCGCTATAAGCAAGTTATTCGGCAGATGATCACAGAGCTGGAAGAAGTATCAAAGTTGCTATCTAACTGAATCAGAGAGTTACTCGCAACAACAGTGCAAACACAGTATAAAAACAATTAAAACCACAGTAATTTCCAGCTAGTTTTTTAGCAGTCAACAGGCAAGGGGCTTTGTATGTCTTCCGTGACAATTATCGTACTTATCCTTGGCGGGATTGTTGCTTTGCTGCTAGTAGGTTATCTAAATAACTCCGTTGAAAAAAACAAGCTTGAAAAAGCGCGTAAAAAAGCTGAACAGTCTGAGCGTCAACAGCGAATTGAAGCTCTATCAGAATCCTTACCAAAACAGTTCTTGACGGTAGCGCTCAAGCAGCTACTGCATAAGTTGGAGCTCCATTTTGTTGAAGGGGTTTTGGCTAATGATGCGCAGAACAAAAGGATGCAAGGTCGCAAATTGCTGCTTAAAGAGCGCTTAGAGCAAGGCGAGCAATATGCAATAGGTAATCCTGAAGTTAGTGTGCAAACTGAAGAGCAGGTCAAGGAAATACGCTTTCAGTTAGAAAGCCTGCAAACACAGCTCGTGCGTGCTACCGAAGAAAAGCTAGTGCCTGTGGAGCAATTAAAACCAGCGGTAGCTCATATCCAGATGCAACTGATTAATCTTTATTTGGATTATTTTCGCGTTTCGGGTCAACGTTTTATGCGGCAAGGACAGCCGCGTCAAGCGCGACTGGCTTATGAGCGTGCGGTTAAACTGTTAAAGCGACAGACAGCCCCTCAGTTTACGCAACAGCTTGGACAGTTCGAGCAGTTGTTGGCTCAAGCCACCAAGCTTGTGCTGGAGCAGACGCAGGCCACGACATCGAGTGAAAGTGAGCTTTCCGGCGCCGTAGATTCGGAACAAAGCGATGAGTGGAAGAAGAAGCAGCTTTACGATTAGCGTCTGTCTTTCGTTGCATTCTCTTACTGCTTATGACTTTTTATCTTTTTTTGTTATAAATAGACTTTTTCCCTATCTTGTATCCATTGTGAATATGGTTTAATGAGTGTCGTTTTTTGACTGATGGGTCGATCTATGCAAGCTGAACCACGTAAGGTGCGTGAATTTCGCCGTCGCGAACAAGAAATCCTAGATACGTCGCTAAAGTTATTTTTAGCGGAAGGTGAAGACAGTGTCACCGTTGAAATGATTGCTGATGCAGTTGGTATTGGCAAAGGCACGATTTATAAGCACTTCAAATCCAAAACCGAAATTTTTTTACGGCTGATGCTTGACTATGAGCGCGAGCTTAACGAGCTGTTTTATTCAGATACCGTAGCCAAAGATAAAGAAGCCTTATCGCGCGCCTATTTTGAATTTCGTATGGGCGATCCCGAACGTTACCGCCTGTTTGACCGGCTGGAAGAGCGGATTGTTAAAGGGCGCCAAGCGCCAGAAATGGTCGAGCAGCTGCATGCTATTCGTGCATCCAATTTTGAGCGTTTAACGCAACTGATTGAAGATCGCATCCGCGAGGGTAAACTGGAGAATGTTCCGCCATACTTTCATTACTGTGCGGCTTGGGCATTGGTGCATGGTGCCGTGGCCTTATACCACTCGCCATTCTGGAACAATGTCTTAGAAGATCAGGAAGGCTTTTTCCAGTTTATTATGGACATAGGTGTACGCATGGGTAACCGCCGCCGCCGCGATGATTCCGCTCAGACTACTAAAATAAGTAGCAGCCAAGAAACCAGTTAACCCTGTGTCTAGCTCGAGTTGGTACAAAAGCTGCTTGTAATTATGCCAGTACACATTTAAGGCAGCTTTTGACACTCTGCCCTCGGAGACATTATGCGATTGGGTTTAATTCTGCTGGTTTTTGTAATGCTGACAGGTTGCATGAAGGCCAGCGAGATGGTTAATGAGGCAGGCTATCACCTCTCGGATATAGGCGTGATTAACCATCAACGTATAGAGCGTGCGGCAAGTCGGCGCATCCAGCGTGACTCGCTTATCTATATTGCGCAAAGCCATTTTCCGCCGGTCGAGCATCGCGTAGTGGCTGATAATGTTTTGGCGCAAGAAACCTTTAATGCCTTTGTGCAGTATTTTCCGCACATGCGCCGCTCTTCTAGCCCCTTAGGCTTAGAGCAGGCGTTAATGGGTGCCAGACATGAACAGGCTGATTTTCTGCTGTACACAAGGTTTGCTCAGGCTAATGAGCGCCCAGTTCTGGGGCAAAGCGTCATCCAATTTATGTTGTATGAACTGGGCAGCGGCAAGCTAATTGATAATGGCTCTATTCATATACGTGGCGGCTTGCTGACTTCAGTAAACAAAAAACCAGAGGATTTATTGCGTAAACCCATGCAGGCTTATGCGCAGCGCTTGCTGGGGTTGCGTGAGTATTAGTTGTTTGCTGATGTGGTAAAAACCACGGGTTGCCTTTGACTGCTTTTGCTAACCACCCCTAACTGTAATACCATAGACGCCTTCAAATCGAAGGCGTTTTGTGTTTTTTTTCGCAAAAAACAGCAGCGCCTCTTAATTCATAAAGCTTTTATAGATTCTAAGCAGTACATCCATGACTCATGCTTTATCCATCCAAGGACTTACCAAAACCTATGCCAATGGTTTTGTCGCACTCAAGGGAATAGATTTAGAGGTCAAACAAGGTGATTTTTTTGCTTTGCTTGGCCCTAACGGTGCCGGAAAATCCACCACTATCGGTATCATCTCGACGCTGGTAAACAAGTCCAGTGGCAAGGTTAGTGTATTTGGCAATGATCTTGATACGCACCCGCTACAGCTCAAGCGCTGCATAGGGGTGGTGCCGCAGGAGTTTAACTTTAATCAATTTGAACTTGCTTTTAATATTTTAGTTACCCAAGCGGGTTATTACGGCATTAAGCGCGCCGAAGCTAAGGTTCGTGCGGAGCAGCTGCTAAAGCAGCTTGAGCTGTGGGATAAGCGCGATACTCAGGCGCGGTTATTATCTGGCGGCATGAAGCGCCGTTTGATGATAGCAAGAGCTTTAGTTCACGGGCCTAAACTATTGATTTTAGATGAGCCAACCGCCGGTGTGGATATTGAACTGCGTCGCTCGATGTGGGATTACCTGATTAAGCTGAATCGAGAAGGCACTACTATTATTCTCACAACTCACTATCTAGAAGAAGCAGAGCAGCTGTGCCGCAACATTGCCATTATTGACCATGGGCAGATTATCGAAAACACCAGTATGCGCACATTGTTGACTAAGCTGCAGGTGGAGACCTTTATTTTGGATTTAAAAAATCCGCTTGAATATAAACCTGTGTTGAAGGGCTACGAGTTTCAATTGGCAGATGAACGGACGTTAGAAGTGCAGGTGGTTAAAAATAAGGGTATGACCGATCTGTTTACCCAGTTAGCGCGGCAGGATATTGAGGTGTTAAGCCTGCGTAACAAAGCGAACCGCTTGGAAGAGTTATTTGTTTCCTTAGTTGAAAAAAACTTACCCGGAGGCAAGGCGTGAGTAGCGAATTTAAATCTAATTTAATTGCGCTCTATACCATCGCTTATCGTGAGGCGCGTCGTTTTTTAAGAATTTGGCCGCAAACGCTGTTGCCGCCGGCGATTACCATGACGTTGTATTTTGTGATTTTTGGTAATTTGATTGGTAAACAAATCGGCAGCGTGCAGGGCTTTAGCTATATGCAATACATAGTGCCGGGCCTGGTTATGATGTCGGTGATTACCAACGCCTACAGCAATGTGGTGTCGAGTTTCTTTAGTGCTAAATTTCAGCACTCTATCGAGGAGCTTTTGGTTTCGCCGGTATCTTCGCATACGATTCTAATCGGTTTTGTTTTGGGTGGCGTGCTACGTGGGTTGTTGGTGGCAGCGATTGTGTCTATTTTGTCGCTATTTTTCACGGATTTGCAGGTCGAGCATCTGGGTTTAACTGTGCTAGTTATCTTCCTTACAGCTGCGGTATTTTCCTTGGGCGGCTTTATTAATGCCGTATTTGCGCGCAGCTTTGATGATATTGCGATTATCCCATCGTTCGTATTAACACCCTTAACCTACTTGGGTGGCGTGTTTTACTCCATCACTATGCTGGGTGAGTTTTGGCAGAAGCTGTCGCTGGTTAACCCTATTTTGCATATGGTGAATGCGTTTCGCTATGGGATTTTGGGTGTGTCGGACATTACACCCACTACAGCAGTGGCATTAATGCTGTTGACTACAGTGGTGTTGTATCTGTTTTGCATACGCTTACTCAACAGCGGTCGCGGTATGCGTCATTAAATCGTTTCATTTCAGCAGCGCTTCGGACTCTCAGTGCTGGGTGCGCTTGATTTGCGCTAAAAAGCTATAGAAGAAGTCGGTGCAAACCTTCAAGGGTGCGGGTATAATCGCCACCCTTACGAATTAGGCACTAGGGATGGCACGCTAATTGCTCATATCTAATCAGACATCGTCAAGTGTCAAAATTACGATGAGGAATTAGATATGAGTCAAGGTGTAGAGTTTAATCGGTTGATGTTAGAGATGCGCTCCATGCAAATGGAAGCCATGGCGCGTAACAGTGCGCTCGTGACACAGCCGCCTCAGGTTAATGGACCTAGCTTTGCTGATATGCTCGGTCAGGCAGTTAATAAGGTTAACGATGTGCAGCAGAACGCAAACCAGTTGGCTACAGCCTTTGAGATGGGGCACAGTGGTGTTGACGTAACCGACGTTATGATTGCCTCGCAAAAGGCCAGTGTGTCATTCCAAGCCATGACGCAGGTACGCAACAAACTTGTACAGGCTTATCAAGATATTATGCAGATGCCAATGTAAGGCAGGTGAATCATGGTTGACGCAACAGACAGAACAGTCCCGGCAACAGTAGATGCGGAGTCCAGAAAAGGCCTACCCAGTTTGGCTTTCTTGGATACTATGGCGCAAATGCCAGCGTTGCGTCAGGTAGCTTTGCTGATAGGTCTTGCCGCCAGTGTGGCGATAGGTTTTGCTGTTGTGCTCTGGTCGCAAGAACCCGATTACCGTCCGCTTTATGCCAATTTAAATAACCTAGATGCTTCTCAGGTTATTGAAACCCTGAACCAGTCGGGTATCAAATTTAAATTGGAGCCCAACTCTGGTGCTTTATTGGTTAAGGCTAATGATTTAGCAGCGGCGCGTCTTAAATTAGCCACCGCCGGTGTGGCACCAACGGATAACACTGTTGGTTATGAGATTATGGATAAAGACCAAGGTCTTGGCACCAGTCAGTTTATGGAAACCACGCGTTACCGTCGCGGCTTAGAAGGTGAGTTGGCACGTACCATTGCAAGCTTGCAGAACGTTAAAAACGCACGCGTACACTTGGCTATTCCCAAAAGCTCGGTATTTGTGCGTGACGAACGCAAGCCTAGTGCCTCAGTACTGGTAGATATGTATGCAGGACGCACACTTGAGCCCAGTCAGGTGATGGCAATTATTAACTTGGTCGCCACCAGTGTTCCTGAATTGAATAAAGATCAAATCACCGTAGTTGATCAAAAAGGCAATCTGCTTTCTGATCAAAACGAACTCTCGGAAATGACCCGTGCCGGCAAACAGTACGACTTTGTGCGCCGCATGGAGGGCATGTTTACCCAGCGCGTGCACAATATTCTCTTACCTATTTTGGGTGATGGTCGCTATAAAGCAGAGGTGTCTGCGGATGTCGATTTTAGTGCGATTGAGTCCACCTCTGAAAGCTTCAATCCGGATCAGCAAGCGCTGCGTAGTGAGCAGTCTTTAATTGAAGAGCGTACTTCCAGTCAGGGTCCACAGGGTGTTCCGGGTGCGCTTAGTAATCAACCACCCGGCGCAGCCAGTTCGCCCGAGCGTGCTTTGGGTGGTGCGGGTGCTGATGGTCCTATTGCTTCGGGTCACCCCTTATTAGATGCTAATGGCCAGCAAATTATTGACCCTGCGACCGGACAACCTATGCTGGCTCCTTATCCGGCGGATAGACGCGAGCAATCAACCCGAAACTTTGAGGTGGATCGCTCCATTAGTTATGTAAAACAAGATCAAGGCCGTCTGCAGCGCTTATCTGTAGCGGTGGTGGTGGATGACTTAGTGCATGTAGGTCCGGAAGGGCAAATAGTCCGTCGTCCATGGACTGAACAGGATTTAGCGCGCTTTACCCGCCTGGTGCAAGATGCCGTAGGCTTTAATGCCAGCCGTGGTGATAGTGTTAGCGTCATTAACGCGCCTTTCGCTGATGTGCCGGTAGAAGAGTTTGTTGAGCCACCTTTCTATTCACAGCCTTGGTTCTGGGATGTGATGAAGCAATTGCTGGGCGTACTCTTTATTATTATTCTGGTCTTTGGCGTACTCAAACCGCTGTTAACCAATGTGGCAGGTGGCGGTAAGTCAAAAGAGCTAGCGTTAGCAGAAGCAGCTAGAGCAGAGGCAGACCTCAGCGGCTTAGATGATGATTTGGCCGATGATAAAGTGAGCCTGGGCGCAGCACAGCAAAGCATTATGTTGCCAAGCCCAAGCGAAGGTTATGATGCTCAACTTAATGCAATCAAGAGCTTAGTGGCTGAAGACCCCGGTCGCGTAGCTCAAGTTGTTAAAGAATGGATATCGGGCGATGACTGAAAATAAAGCAATCAGCAAACTCAGTAAGGTTGATAAAGCCGCCATATTGTTGCTGTCACTAGGCGAAGCCGACGCTGCACAGATATTGCGCCATATGGGCCCCAAAGAAGTACAGAAAGTGGGTACCGCCATGGCGCAGATGCGTAACGTGCATCGTGAGCAGGTTGAGCAGGTGATGAGCGAGTTCGTTAATGTCGTTAGCGATCAAACCGGCTTGGGGGTGGGCTCTGATAATTATATTCGTAAAATGCTGACTCAGGCTTTAGGTGAAGATAAAGCCGGCAACCTGATTGACCGCATTTTGTTGGGCGGTAATACCAGTGGCCTAGACAGCTTGAAGTGGATGGAGCCACGAGCGGTTGCAGATGTCATCCGTTATGAGCACCCGCAAATTCAAGCGATAGTCGTGGCCTACTTGGATCCGGATCAAGCCGCTGAAGTCCTCAGTCATTTTGATCACAAAGTACGTTTAGATATCGTTTTGCGTCTGTCAGCACTAAATACCGTACAGCCTGCGGCACTTAAAGAATTAAACGATATTTTAGAAAAACAGTTTTCCGGCAGCTCCAGCACCAGTCGTACAGCTATGGGTGGTGTTAAACGCGCGGCTGATATTATGAACTTTCTGGAAAGCTCCATTGAGGGGCCGTTGTTGGATTCCATTCGCGATTTGGATGCTGATTTGTCAACACAGATTGAAGATCTGATGTTTGTCTTTGATAACCTTGCGGATGTAGATGACCGCGGTATTCAGTCGTTGCTGCGCGAAGTGTCGTCCGATGTGCTGGTACTGGCGCTTAAAGGAGCGGATGACGCGATCAAAGATAAAGTATTTAAGAACATGTCTAAACGTGCGTCTGAGTTGCTGCAAGATGACTTGGAAGCCAAAGGGCCGGTACGCTTAAGCGAAGTTGAAGCGGCACAAAAAGAAATTCTGACTATTGCTCGACGCATGGCGGATGCTGGTGAGATTGTACTCGGCGGCAAAGGCGGCGAAGAAATGGTGTAATCCATGGATAAGAAAAAACTGTCGAGCGAAATTATCTCAGCATCTACTTCTTCAGCCTTTGAACGCTGGGACTTGCCCAGCTTTGATACAGAACAGAGCGCTATTGATACCGAAGATGAGAGCAGCGAGCCCGAGAGCGATGAGGTTGAGGTTGAGGTTGAGGAAGTTGAATTAGAGGAAGTTCAACCGCTGACTATCGAGGAGGTTGAAGCCGTTCGCCAGGATGCCTATAACGAAGGCTTTTCTGCAGGCGAAAAAGACGGCTTTCATTCAGGTCAATTAAAAGCACAAAAAGAAATAGAAGCTGCAATGGCTCCACGTTTACAGGCGCTAGAGAAAATAATGCAGCAGCTGTTTGAGCCTATTGCACAGCAGGATCAAGCCTTAGAACATTGCATGCTGGAACTGATACAGCTTATCAGCCAGCAGGTGATTCAGCGTGAATTGCAGCTGGACTCAACCCAGATTGGTCAGGTTTTGCGTGAGGCGCTTAAGCTGCTTGCTGATGAAAATGAGCAGGTTAAGATTTATTTGCATCCGCAAGACTTTGAACAAATAAAGGCCATGCGTGAACGCCATGAGGAACGTTGGCGTATTATTGAAGATGAGGAATTATCGCCCGGCGGCTGTCGCGTAGAAGCCGCTCAAACTCGTATTGATGCTACTATTGAAACACGTCTTAAAACGCTGACGCAGCAGTTGCTGGAACAAAAGCGCACCCTGCAAGCTGAACCGGTTAGTGCCGATGATATTCAGGAGTTTGACTTGCAGCCTGAGCCAGTTGNNAGTCTGTTGAGCCAGAGCCAGAGCCAGAGCCAGAGCCAGAGCCAGAATTATCCATGCGTGAAACTGCAACAGCGGTTGCACCTATGGCAGAAACAGAAGACGTAGAAGAAAACCAAGTCTAGCAATCTCTTAGGGTGGGCAAATGAAGTTAGCACGCACTAAATTAGCAACGCGTTTAGCTGCCTATCAGTCAGCCGTAAAAATACCACGTCAGCCCATAGTTGAAGGCCGCTTGCTACGCATGGTGGGTTTAACTCTTGAGGCTCAAGGTCTGCAAGCTGCTGTGGGCAGTCGCTGTGTGGTAATTAACACCAGTGGTCATAACCCAGCTCAGGTTGAAGCTGAGGTGATGGGCTTTTCCGGTGACAAAATATTCTTAATGCCCGTCGGCAGCATGGCAGGAATTGCACCCGGTGCGCGGGTTGTGCCTTTGCCCGATACCGATTTAGTACCTATGAGTAGCAGCATGCTGGGGCGTGTTTTAGATGGCACGGGTCGCCCACTCGATGGCAAAGGACGCATTGCTGCAGATGAATGGGTACCAATGACAGGCCCTAGTATTAACCCTCTTAATCGTGAACCCATTACGCAACCTTTGGATGTGGGTATTCGTAGTATCAACGGCACTCTAACGGTAGGTCGCGGACAGCGTATTGGCCTGTTTGCAGGTACCGGTGTAGGTAAGAGTGTGCTCTTGGGCATGATGACGCGCTTTACCAAAGCCGATATTGTGATTGTTGGTCTTATCGGTGAGCGAGGTCGTGAAGTTAAAGAGTTTATCGAGGATATCCTCGGCGAAGAAGACCTGAAACGTGCGGTGGTGGTGGCTTCACCCGCCGACGATGCACCTCTAATGCGTTTGCGTGCGGCGATGTATTGCACCCGTATTGCCGAATACTTTCGTGATAAAAAATATAACGTACTGTTGTTGATGGACTCTTTAACCCGCTATGCGCAAGCCCAGCGAGAAATTGCTTTAGCCATTGGTGAGCCACCAGCGACTAAAGGTTATCCACCTTCCGTGTTTGCCAAACTGCCAGCTCTGGTCGAGCGTACTGGTAATGCTGAGAAGGGCGGTGGTTCTATTACCGCTTTTTATACCGTGTTGTCTGAAGGTGATGACCAGCAAGATCCCGTAGCCGATGCGGCGCGTGGTGTGCTGGATGGGCACTTTGTTTTATCACGTACCTTGGCCGAAGAAGGGCACTATCCTGCCATTGATATCAGCGCCTCAGTTAGCCGGGTTATGCCGCAAGTAACTTCGCCTGAACATTTAAAAGCAGCGCAGCGTTTTAAACAGTTGTGGACGCGTTACCAGCAGAGTCGCGATTTGATTAGCGTGGGTGCTTATGTGCCGGGCGGAGATCCAGATACGGATTTTGCCATAGAGCGTTTTCCGATAATGTCTGAATATTTGCGTCAGGGTCTAAAAGAAACTGAAAGTCTAGATGTGTGCGTGCAGCGGTTGCTCGACATTGTCGCGCCGTCACAAGGATAGTTAAGCCATGCTCAAACGCGTTAAACGTTTGCTGCCAGTGGTGCAAATGGCTGAAGAGACAGAACGTGATGCTGCCGCTAAACTGGCAAAAACCCAACATCAGCTTATGCATGCGCAATCGCAGCTGCAGGGCTTAGAGCAGTACCGTGGTGACTACCAAGATCAATGGCAAAAACAAGGGCAGATGGGTGTTTCTGGCGAGTGGCTGATGAATTACCAGCGTTTTTTATCACAGTTAGAGACCGCGATAGAGCAGCAGCGTAACAGCATTAAATGGCATCAACAAAACGTCGATAAAGCGCGAGATTTGTGGCAAACAGCCTATACACGGTTAGAAGGTTTGCGTAAGTTAGTGCAACGCTATCAGCAACAAGCACAGCAGTTAGCCAATAAAATCGAACAGAAAGACATGGATGAAATAGCGCAAAGACTTGGTTTAAACAGGCAGAGGCACGAGTAATATGGCAATCGATTATCAGTGGCTGTATGAATATGCATTACGTCGCAAAGGCTCGATCACCGAGTTGGAAAACAGTTTGCCGCAGCCCGCTACAGAACACGAATTAATCGCACGTACTGATGACCGCTACTTATCATTGATGACGCAGCGCGTATTTCGTGTTGGTTTGCGTCATGCCATGGTGGATGCCCGCTGGCCGGTTTTTGAAGAGGTGTTCTGGGGTTTTGACCCAGATAAAATGATTCTGCTAAGCGCTGAGCATATCGAAAACTGCATGCAGGATGCGCGCTTGATTCGCCATTTAGGCAAGCTGAAAAGTATTCCGCGTAATGCGCAAATGATTTTAGACGTGCGCCAAACACATGGCAGCTTTGGTCAGTTTTTGGCGCAATGGCCTAGCACTGATTGCGTGGGCCTATGGCGTTTTTTACATAAGCGTGGTTATCAGTTGGGTGGGCGTTCAGCACCGGGTTTTTTACGCATGGCAGGTAAGGATACGTTTTTACTTACCGATGATGTGGTGGCCGCTTTAATTGCCCAAGGGGTGATTGATAAACGACCCACCAGCCAAGCAGATTTAAAGCTTACGCAAGCAGCCTTTAATCAACTGCAAGAAAGCAGCGGCCGACCTTTATGCCAGTTGTCGGCAATGCTGGCATTAACCACGAACCATTAAATTGTTAAATTGTTAAATTGGGTATGAGCGATTGAAAGAGCATTTGCAGCAGTTAAAGGGCTTTCTAAATAAAAATGCCAAGGAAATGGCAGCACGCAAAATCCGACTGGGCGTGACCGGGTTTTCGCGTAGCGGTAAAACGGTGTTTATTGGCGCTTTGACACAAGCCTTACTGGCTACTGACCCGAAAAGACGCAATTTGGCGGGGCCGCTGCAGCAATTTGATGCGTATGAGCGTGGTTTTTTACGCTCGGCGCGCATTCGTGATGATATTAACCCGACCCTACCACAATTTCCTTTTCGCACTGTCCGCGATGCTATGCTAAGCCATAGTAATCATTGGCCCGAGCCCACCACAGGTATTGCCAGTATTACGCTAGAGCTTAATTTGGACAGCCAACATTTGGCCGGTAAGTTGTTGCAAGACAAGCTCGGTTTAACCGATTTAGGTTTTGGTAAGTTGCTGCTGGAAATTGTTGATTTTCCCGGCGAATGGTTGGTGGATTTGCCGATGCTGGGGCAAGACTATAGCCAGTGGTCAGCACAGGTACTACAAGCAGCTGGGCAGGGTGTGCGTGCGCAGTTAGCGAAAAATTATCATAGTCAGCTGGCCGGGCTTTCTGCGCAGCAGGGCGCCGATGAAGCCTTGTTAGAGCAGTTACAGCAGGGCTGGACGCAGTATTTGATGCAGGCAGCCGAGCATGGTTTAACTGAAAACCAGCCAGGCCGTCATTTGCGTCCAGACAAGTTAGCTCAATCTCCCGTATTGCGTTTTGCGCCATTGCCTGAGCATTTGGCACAAAGCCCTTTATATAAACGCTGTCGCGAACGTTTTGCCACCTATCAACAAGAAGTGATTAAACCTTTTTACCGTGATGTGTTTAGCCGCATGGATCGCCAGCTTGTATTGGTGGATGTACTGCGCACTTTGGAATTGGGCGAAGAAGCCTTTACCGACATGCAGCAGTCTTTAGCTAAGGTGTTGACGAGTTTTGATTACGGCAAGGGTGGCTTGCTGTCTTGGTTAACCGGTGCCAGCACCACTAAGGTTTTGTTTGCCGCCACTAAAGCGGACCATGTAACCCGTGGTGATAGGCGTAACCTTGAAGATTTACTGCGCAATATGCTCGCCATTGTGGACGACAATAATCGCTTGCGTAGCAGTGCTAAGGACTGGGACGTGATGGCGCTGGCTTCAGTGCGTGCGACTGAGGATCGAGCTACGACTCAGGAACCCATACGCGAGGTGCTTTACGGTCAGCCTGAAACAGAAACCGAGTCAGCCCACTGGGATCCGGGTGGTTTGCCGTTGGATATGCCGCCGCAATGGGACAAAGTCAGATTTAAATTTTATCGGTTTGCCCCTCTGCCTTACCCAGATGCCTTACAGCAGGGTTTTCCCGCCATTAATTTGGGGCGCGCATTGGAGTTTTTAATTGGAGATAAAAATCCATGAGTACACAAGAGCGTATCCCCGGACGAATAGATGTACCAACAGACGCATCGGCGGGACCTGAAACCACTGAGCGTGAGCCGGGTAAAATTGATGCGGTTACGGTTGCTATAGCGGAAGAAACAACGCACGTGCCACTGCCTAAGAGCAAGTCGAGCCCTTCTGTATGGACGCGTGCTGGTTGGTTGTTGCTTATTACTGTGGCTGTATGGTTACTGGTAAAGACCGGTTTAAGTCTGTGGCAGCTATGGCAGGATTTTTGGTGGTTGGCACTGGGTTTAGGCGGTTTAAGTGTGGCCGCGTTGTTGTATTTATTACGGGCTGTGTACGGTGAGGTGCAGGCCAGTAAACGACTGGATGCTGTGGCAGAACGTCAACAACAGATTGCTCAAGCGCTGAAACAGGAAGATATGCTGCTGTTTAATCAAGGTTTAAAACCTGTGCTCGCAGAATTGCAGCAGTATTATCCAGAGCAGGTGCAGTCTTATCAGTCAGCACTAGCCGAACGCGAAACAGTAGCTTCACGTATACAGCTGGCGGAAAACACTTGGCTGATTGAGCTGGATAAACAAGCTACGCGACTTATTAATCAAGAGGCGCTGACGGTTGCTGGTGGCGTGGTGTTAATTCCGCACCCAATGTTTGATGCCATGTTGGCGTTGTGGCGCTCACAGCGCTTAATTCGCCGCTTAGGTGAGGTTTATGGCTTGCGTCCTACGGGGTTGTCATCGTGGAAGCTGCTGAAAATGGCGCTGATTAATACGCTCATTGCCGGCAGTATAGAAACAGCAACAGAACTGGCTGCAGAGCAATTGGGTTATGGCGTCGTCGAGTCCGCTGTCGGTAAGGGCGCAGTGCAGGGCGCGGTGATGGCTCAGCGTATGCGTCGTTTGGGTCGACAGGCGCAACAGCTGTGCCGGCCATGGCAAAAACCCAGTTAGGCGCGTTGCCAGTCAAAGCTAATCACATCGCTGATACTGGCTGCATCCAAAGCATGCATCAGTACTCTATCTAATCCCAGAGCTACACCGCTGCAGTCGGGCAAGCCCTGCTCAAGGGCTGCCAGCAGGCGCTCGTCACAAGGGCGATCGGTGTCTTTGAGCTCATGCATAAAACGCTCGCGTTGGGCTTGGCTGTCCAAAAGTTCGTCATAGCCGTTGGCCAATTCCATGCCGTTAAAAAACACCTCAAAGCGTTGTGCTGTTTGCTGGCCGTCAGCCTGGGTGACAATTTTGGCCAGCGCCGCTTGCGAGGCAGGGAAGTTGTCGATAAACACCAGTGTATTTTTAGGTAGAGAAGGTTCCACCAGATGACTGACAATAATATCCAGCCAGCCATCGCGGTCGAGTTCTAAATCAGCATTGGCCAGCTGCTGCCCGAGCTGCTTGATGTCATCAAAGCTGCAACTTAACGGGTTCAGATTTGCAAACTCCTGTAGGGCCGCGGCATAGCTGTAGTGCTTAACTGGTAACTCAGGAAAGCGTTCAGCTAACAACAATTTAAGCAACTGCGCCACTTCGTGCATCAACTGCGGCAAACTCCAGCCCACGCGGTACCATTCCAGCATGGTAAATTCTGGGTTATGCCGCCGTCCGGCTTCGCCATCACGAAACACCTTACAAATCTGATAGATATCACCACTGCCAGCACAGAGCATGCGCTTCATCGCGTATTCGGGTGAGGTGTGTAACCAGCGGTCTTGGCCTACCTGAATGGGCGTGATATTGGGATCAGCCACCGGTGCTTGGTTCAGCAGTGGGGTTTCAACTTCTAGGGCGTTACGCTGATAAAAAAACTCGCGCACTGTGCGATACAGTTGCTGACGTGCAATAAGATTTTTCTGCGGTGCGCTGGGTTGCCAGTGA
>LFTS01000302.1:0-3290 GCA_001513435.1 Gammaproteobacteria bacterium DTU040 | reverse complement strand
CTATCCAAACGAATGAAAAAGGGAACCCTTAGGCTCCCTTTAGGTATTACACAAAGCTTGTTTTACGCGCGGCTGACGTACTCGCCAGAACGGGTGTCGATTTTCAGCTTTTCACCAGTGGTGATAAACAAAGGTACACGCACTACAGCGCCAGTGCTTAGGGTGGCTGGCTTGGTGCCGCCCTGAGCTGTATCGCCTTTTAAACCGGGGTCGGTTTCAGTGACTTCAAGCTCAATAAAGTTAGGCGCAGTTACGCTGACCACAGCGTCGTTAAATAGGGTGATGTTGTAGACTTCCTGCTCTTTAAGCCACTTTTTAGTATTCCCTAAAGCTTGCTCGCCAGCGGCTAATTGCTCGAACGAACCGTCAGTTGCCATAAAGTGCCAGAACTCGCCATCGGAGTAGAGAAACTCCATGTCGCGGTCTTGAATATCGGCGCTTTCTAAGTTTTCACCGGATTTAAAGGTACGCTCCCACACGCGGTCGGTGCGGATGTTACGCATTTTAACCCGGGTAAAAGCTTGGCCTTTGCCAGGTTTGACAAACTCCACGTCAATCATGATACAGGGTTCGCCATCAACCATTACGCGAAGGCCTTGACGGAATTCGTTAGTAGCAAAAGTCGCCATGATGTAATCCTATTAATTTAAGTATGTGCTGGAGAAAACGGTTCAATAAAGCGCGATAGTATAGCCTAAAACGCACCTGTATATACAGCTACGCGTTTATAGGGCATGTAAAGCATGGTTGCAAAAATATTTATTTGGTTAACAGGCGAGCCAAACATAGTATATTGATTTGCATATAAAGCGTGCTATAACCACGCACATTTAAACTGTTGAACCCATCTGACTTAAATCAAACGAGTATCAAGCTAAGCAGCTATGCTGAAACCTAGATTTTAGCGCAGCACTTAATATTAAGGAGCAAGCCCATGAGTGAGCAATGGCTAACCATTGACGGCAACGAAGCAGCGGCGTTAATCGCCCATAAACTCAGTGAGGTGTGTGCGATTTATCCCATCACGCCGGCCTCGAACATGGGCGAATGGGCGGATGAGTGGTCATCGCAGGGGCGTAAAAACCTGTGGGGCACAGTACCGCATATTATCGAGATGCAAAGTGAGGGCGGTGCGGCGGGTGCGGTGCATGGTGCGCTGCAAACCGGTGCGCTAACCACCACCTTTACTGCCTCGCAGGGCTTGCTGCTAAAAATTCCTAATATGTACAAGATTGCCGGTGAACTCACACCCATGGTGCTGCACGTGGCTGCGCGCTCATTGGCGTGTCAGGCGTTGTCAATTTTTGGTGATCACAGTGACGTGATGGCGGTGCGGCAAACCGGTTTTGCCATGCTGTGCTCAGGTTCAGTGCAGGAGGCGATGGACTTTGCCGCCATTGCCCATGCAGCGACTCTAAAAACACGACTCCCTATTCTGCATTTTTTCGATGGTTTCCGTACCTCGCACGAGGTGTCCAAAATCCGTGCGGTGGGTGATGAGGTGTTGCGTGCGCTGATTGCCGATGAAGATGTGCAGGCACACCGTCAGCGCGCCATGAGTCCCGACCGCCCAGTATTGCGTGGCACGGCACAAAACCCAGATGTGTATTTCCAAGGTCGTGAAGCGGTTAACCCGTTTTACATGGCTTTTCCCGATATTCTGCAACAAACGATGGATGTGTTTGCCGAGCACACAGGCCGTGCGTACCGGTTGTTTGAATACCATGGCGCAGCAGACGCAGAAAAAGTGATTATTCTGATGGGCTCAGGTGCGGAAACCGTGCATGAAACCGTCGACCATCTAAACGCACAGGGCGAAAAAGTCGGTGTGTTGCGTGTGCGTTTGTATCGCCCGTTTTCTCCGGCACAGATGCTCGCTGCCTTGCCTGTCAGCGTGAACAGGATCGCCGTGCTGGATCGCACCAAAGAGCCGGGATCTGACGGTGAGCCGCTGTATAAAGATATGTTAACCGCCTTGGCGCAAGCGCAGATGCAGGGCAACAGCCCCTTTGCCCAGTTACCGCGCGTGATTGGCGGGCGCTATGGCCTGTCCTCGAAAGAATTTACCCCCGCAATGGTCGCCGCGGTGTTTGCCGAGCTGGATGCGGCGCAGCCCAAGCAGGGATTTACCATTGGTATCCACGATGATGTCACGCACAGCAGCCTAGACTGGGATGCTAGCTGGAAAACCAATGCCCACGCTGAGTCGATACAGGCGGTGTTCTATGGTTTGGGTTCGGACGGTACGGTCAGTGCCAATAAAAACTCGATCAAAATTATCGGCGAGACCACGGACTTGTATGCGCAGGGTTATTTTGTCTATGACTCGAAAAAATCCGGGGCGATGACGGTCTCGCATTTACGTTTTGGTCCGCAGCCTATTCGTTCGACCTATTTAATTGGCGATCATCAAGCGCAGTTTGTCGCCTGTCACCAGCCGCAGTTTGTTGATCGCTTTGAAATGCTGGATAAAGCCGCGGACAACGCGGTGTTTTTACTCAATACCCCTTTTGCCCCCGAGCAGGTGTGGGATGAGTTGCCGCGCAAGATGCAGCAGCAGATGCTGGATAAAAATATTCGTTTTTTCTGTATTGATGCCTACAAAGTGGCGCAAGACTCCAATATGGGCAAGCGCATTAATACCGTGATGCAGACCTGTTTCTTTGCGATTTCCGGCGTATTGCCGCGTGATGAGGCCATTGTGGCGATTAAAGAGGCGGTGCAGAACACCTATGGCAGTAAAGGTCAGCGTATTGTTGATTTCAATTTTAAAGCCATTGATGCCACCCTTGCCAACCTGCATGAAGTTAAGCTGCCGACCCAAGTCAGCAGCACCTTTGAGCGTGCGCCTGTAGTGGCTAACGAAGCTCCGGACTTTATCCACCGCTTTACCGCACGCTTGATAGCCGGTGAGGGCGATTCTATTCCAGTAAGTATGATGCCGGTGGATGGCACCTTTGCGCTGGGCACAGCGGCCTATGAAAAACGCAATCTGGCCTTGGAAATTCCGGTTTGGGATGCAGACCTCTGTACCCAATGCGGTAAATGCCCAATGGTCTGCCCACACTCGGCCATTCGCAGTAAATTGGTGCCGGCAGACGCCATGGCCGATGCGCCAGACAGCTTTAAATACCGCAAGGTGTTAGGACGTGATTACCCGCAAGATCATGTGATGATTTATCAAGTCTCACCCGATGACTGTACCGGCTGTACGCTCTGTGTGGATATTTGCCCGATTCGGGATAAATCCAATGCCTCACGTAAGGCGTTGAATATGGCTGATATTGAGC
>LFTS01000086.1 GCA_001513435.1 Gammaproteobacteria bacterium DTU040 | reverse complement strand
GTTAGAGGGTCATCAAGCTGCCGAAAATGAGTCACTTTGAGAGCTCTCATGAATAAGACGGGCTGAGACAGTCAGGTTAGGAGTTAAATGTTTAAGTTTTTGCTCTAGCCTCTGTGATGCGCTAAAATCCAACACCTTTACCGCATCCATAGGATACGCCAAATGAATCGCGTGCTTTATCCAGGAACCTTTGATCCTATTACTCGTGGGCATACTGATTTAGTCGAGCGTGCTGCGCGCATTTTTGATGAAGTGATCATTGCAGTAGCCGCTAACCCGAAAAAACAACCGTTATTCAGTTTGCAAGAACGCGTTGAGTTAGCGCAGGGGGTGACTGAGCACCTAGCCAACGTTAAGGTGTATGGCTTTAACAATCTGTTGGCGCACTTTGTCAAAGAAGTTGACGCGAATATTTTGATGCGTGGGTTGCGTGCAGTATCTGATTTTGAATATGAATTCCAGCTGGCCAATATGAATCGTAAATTGGCTCCCGATGTGGAAAGCATCTTCTTAACGCCCTCTGAAAAATACTCTTTTATTTCCTCCACTTTGGTGCGTGAAATTGCCGCATTAGATGGCGATATCACTGAATTCGTGCATCCTATGGTGTCTCAAGCGCTGCAGCAGCGCTTTAAAAAATGATCTAAAACAAGACTGCCAAGCCTAGAGGGGTGCAATCTTGTTTCGTTTATTGTTTTATATAGTTTGAGTTTTTGAGGAGTTAGACAATGGCTTTAATAATCACTGATGATTGCATTAACTGCGATGTATGTGAACCTGAGTGCCCAAACAGTGCTATTTCTCAGGGTGAAGAGATTTATGAGATTGATCCCAATCTTTGCACTGAGTGTGTGGGCCACTACGATGAGCCGCAGTGTGTTGAGGTTTGTCCTGTAGATTGCATCCCTGTCGATCCTAATCATATTGAAAGCAAAGAAGAACTGATGGAGAAATATAAAATCATCAGTGGCGTAGCTTAAATTGTGGTGCGCTGTTTACGATTTAGTTTTCTATATGCTCTAGTTCTGTGCTCGGTAGTAGCTCATGCTCAGCTGCTACCTGAACAGGGATTTGTTAGCACGGCACACCCTTTAGCCAGCACAGCTGGTATTGAAGCCCTGCAGCAAGGCGGCAATGCTATTGATGCCGCCATAGCTGTCACTGCAGCACTGGCAGTGGTTGAGCCCTATGGATCGGGTTTGGGTGGCGGAGGGTTTTACCTTATCCGTCTTAACAGCCAGCCAAGCCCCACCTATTTATTCTTAGATGCGCGTGAAACTGCACCCAGTGCTGCGCACAAAGACTTGTATATGCGCGATGGTCAGGTGCAGCCCAGATTAAGTCTGGATGGCGCACTGGCTGCGGCTATTCCCGGAATTCCCGCGGCGTTGGATGCTTTAACCGGCTATGCTCAACGACCTTTACGCGAAAACCTGCAATCCGCCATACAGCTGGCAGAGCAGGGTTTTGCTGTGGACGAGTTGTATCTTGAGCGTGCCGGTTGGCGTTTATCAGCGTTGCAGCAGGATGTTGAGTCCAGTGCTATTTTTTTACAGCATGGCCAACTGCCGGAGTTGGGTTGGCATCTGGCACAGCTAGACTTGGCAGGGACGCTTAAGCAGCTTGCCGAGCATGGGGGACAGAGTTTTTACCACGGCAGGCTTGCCGAACTGATGGTGCAAGCCGTACAGCAGGCTGGTGGTATATGGAGCATGCAAGACCTAGCTGACTATCAGATTCAATGGCGCACACCGTTACAGGTCTTGTTGGCGGACGAGCGTCAGCTTATCAGTGCGCCACCCCCTTCTGCAGGCGGTATTACTTTGGCGCAAAGTCTGCTTATCTTGCAGCAACTGCCTTGGCAGCAAGTCGCTCCTGTGCAGCGCATTCATTTAATCGTTGAAACTCTGCGTCGGGCATACCGTGATCGTGGTTTGCTGGGTGATCCTGATTTTGTGGATAACCCTGTAGATCGCTTGCTGTCCGGCGAACATATCTCTGCATTGGCCGCGAGTATCCAGACGCAGCAAGCCACGCCCAGCAGTGAGCTTACCGCCGCGCCATTTATTCATGAGGGTGATCAGACCACGCACTTTGCTGTTATTGACCGTCAGGGAAATGCAGTGGCAGCAACCTTATCGTTGAATATGATGTTTGGCGCAGCGTTTACTGTGCCGGGTACGGGTATTTTGCTCAATGATGAAATGGATGACTTTGCTGCAGACCTGTCGGGCAGCAATGTCTATGGTTTGATTGCCAGCGAAGCCAACCAGATTGCTGCAAATAAACGTCCGTTGTCGTCGATGAGTCCAAGCTTTATCGAAGGTCCAAACAGTTTTGCGGCCTTCGGTACGCCGGGAGGCAGCCGGATTCCGAGCATGAACCTATTGGCCATTTTGGCGCATCTTGAAGGCAAATCACCGGCTGAGTGGGTTGCAGCGCCACGCATTCATCATCAATATGTGCCTGATGAGCTCGGTTTTGAGCCGGGCGCGCTCGATGTGCAAACTCAAACCGCCTTGCGTAAGCTGGGTCATGCTGTCAAAGAGCTAACGCGCAACTATGGCAATCAGCAGGTGCTCTATTGGGATAAGCAAAGCGGTCATAGTGCTGCCGCCAGTGATCCTCGTGGTCAGGGCGTGAGTTTAGGCACGCACTAACTCAACCTCAGTTATTCAACTGCATAAAATTTCGCCAAGAACAACAATTAACAAGGAGATTCTCTTGCCCAGTAATTCCCATTGGATGCGGCGTGACCTCGCAGCGGTTTGGCATCCATGCACGCAAATGAAAGATCACGAAAGCATGCCTCTGATTCCTATTCGGCGTGGGGATGGGATTTGGTTGGAAGACTATTGCGGCAAGCGTTATTTGGATGCGGTGAGCTCTTGGTGGACCAACATTTTCGGCCACTGTAATCCACGGATTAATGAGAGGATTAAGCAGCAAGTTGATCAACTTGAACACGTGATGCTGGCCGGCTTTACCCATGCGCCGGTGGTGGAGTTGTCAGAGCGTTTGTTGCAGCTGTGCCCTAAGGGGCTGGCGCGTGTGTTTTATGCGGATAATGGCTCGGCGGGCATCGAAGTGGCACTTAAAATGAGCCACCATTATTGGCGCAATATAGGCCAGCCGCAAAAGAAACGCTTTGCCACCATCAGCAATGGCTATCACGGTGAGACCCTAGGCACTATGGCGGTTAGTGATGTGGCGCTTTATACCCAAACCTATGAAGCGCTGTTGATGGATTGCATTAAAGTGCCGAGCCCTGATTGTTATTACCGCGAACATGGACAGTCGTGGGAAGACTACTCGGTACAAATGTTCGCTCATATGCAGCAGACGTTGGAACAGCATCATCATGAGCTGGCCGCAGTTATTGTCGAACCGCTGGTGCAGGGTGCTGGGGGGATGCGTATGTATCACCCGGTGTATCTAAGTCTGCTACGCCAAGCTTGCGATGAGTTTGGTGTGCACCTGATTGTGGATGAAATTGCTATGGGTTTTGGCCGTACCGGCAGCATGTTTGCCTGTGAACAAGCACAGATAACACCGGATTTTATGGTGCTTTCCAAGGCGTTAACGGGTGGTTATCTACCTTTGGCTGCTGTGCTGACCACCGAGCAGGTGTATCAGGCTTTTTATGCTGACTACGCCAGTATGAAAGCGTTTTTGCATTCACATACCTATACAGCCAATCCCTTGGCCTGTGCGGCGGCTTTAGCCAGTTTGGATATTTTTGCTGAAGATGATGTGATTGTGCGCAACCAACTGCTGGCGCAAGAAATGGGCAAGGCAACTGCGCACTTGGTGGATCATCCGCATGTGGCTGAGGTGAGGCAGACGGGCATGGTGCTGGCAATTGAAATGGTGCAGGACAAGGCCAGCAAAAAGCCCTTCCCATGGCAGGAGCGCCGCGGCTTGCGTGTGTACGAGCATGCGTTAGAGCAGGGTGCCCTCTTACGGCCGTTAGGCAATGTGGTGTACTTTATCCCACCTTATATTATTACCCCAGAGCAAATCCATTGGCTGGCCGAGGTGGCAACTGTGGGTATAGATAAAGCAGTTAAATAATAGACTCTGTGTGAGCCTGGCTTCTGGGCGATGGATGTTAAGGCAGGTGCGGTGTTTGGGTTTGGGCTCGTTCGCGCAAGAGTTGCGCTCCCACAAGAAGTGAACCTCCGCTGTGTGAGCCCAGCTTCTGAGCGCTGGTAGGGTGGTTATTATTCCGCGCTGGTTGGTGCAAAACGTTCTTGTAGGTGCTGAATAATATCATTGGACTCATACATCCAGCGCACCTCACCTGCTTCTTCAATGCGTAAGCACGGTACCTTGACCTGACCGCCCTGCTCAAGCAACTCTTGGCGGAACTGGCTATTATTAAGAGCGTCACGGCATTCAATATTTAAGTTTAAGGCGTGCATAGCACGGCGCACCTTGACGCAGAATGGGCAGGCACGAAACTGATACAACGCCAACTGAGTAGTCTGCGCATCCACTGCGGCTTGCTGTTCAGTCGTGCGTTTTAGCGCTTTAGGACGGGTTAACCAGTCAGCAAAAATAATGAGTTGTCCTAAGCCATTTCGAAAAGACTTGATAATCATTTGAACACCTTTAAATACGTTTTATAAGCGACAATCTTAACAGATATTCAACTAAAGCTTTGCAAGCCTACCCAGCCTAGCGATAATCCATGAAATTCTTCCATCTGAGTGCCAGCCAATCCTATGCAGCCTGAACATTTGCAACGCCTAGTCACCGTAAAAATGCCCTTTGGCAAATACCGAGGTCGGTTGATTGCAGACTTGCCCGGTGATTACCTGAACTGGTTCGCCCGCAAGGGGTTTCCGGCCGGCAACTTAGGTCAGTTACTGGCGCTGATGCAAGAAATCGATCATAACGGCCTCAGTGAGTTGCTGACGCCGTTACGTAACAAAAAACCTGAATGAAACAGTAGCGCATGAAGCCTGCTTGTTAGGCTTTGGCTGCACCCTGTTTGCTGTAACTGCGGATAACTTCCTCAGCTAGGCTACGCAGAGGTCCTAATTGTTGGCTGATGAGTAGTAGCTGGGTTTGTAGTAAGCGCAGCGTATCATCGGTCTCTTCGGGCATATCACGTAAACGATAACACTGCTGTTGCTCAGCCTCAGGCTGTGTACCCATGCTTTGCAGCGTATCCAGCTGTGTAGCGAGTTGAGTCAGGCTGTCAGCCAGTAGCTGCGCCTCACGGTTAAGTGATGGGTAGTTGGGTGTATCAGCAAGCGTTTCGCGGTGCGCACCTAGCGCAGAAATATAACCCAGCAAAGTATGTGATAGCAGCAAAAAACGAAATCCTAGATCACTTTGCCGACGGAAATGCCCCGGTTCTTTTAGCATATTGGACAGGCTGCCGGTTAACGCGGCATCAGCATTGTGCGCATCACGGCGGGCGATACGGTACTGCATGTCGTCTGTTTTACCCTGACTATATTCCAGCATGATATGACGTAGATACTGGCTGTTGGCCTTAAGTGTGCGTGCCAGAGCCTTATGCAATTTACGACCTTGCCAGTCGGGTAGAATGAGAAAAACGGCTAAGCCGGCGATCACGCTGCCGACGATGGTATCTAAAAGGCGAGGTAAAAATAAATCATAGCCATGACCAATTTGATTAAAACAAATCAGCATCATCAGCGTCATAAAAGCAGTTGAAACAGTAAACTGACTGTTACGTGTAGCAAAATACGCAACACCTGCGACGATGGCAAACAGCGCTTGTATCCACAGAATGGGCGCTAACTGAAACAGCATCCAACTTAAGGCTAAACCTAGAACGGTACCCATGATGCGCTGTACCAAGCGTTTGCGGGTTGCGCCGTAGTGGGGTCGGCAAACAAACACTGTGGTCATTAGAATCCAGTAGCCTTGCTCGGGCGCCAACCAATGCATAATCGCCAAACCCGCGGCTACGGCCACACCCATGCGTAATGCATGGCGAAATACTGACGACTCCAAGCTGATATTTTGACTGATGCGTTCCCAGGCTTCGCTAATATTTTTCGGTTCACGGTCAAAAATAGCCGTGTCTTGATTCATGGCTAGGGCATCAGGGTTGGCTGCTTCGCGCAGTAATTGATCCAGTGTGGCGAGGTTGTGTGCCAATGCGCGCAATGAGCGTAGTAACTCGCGCCACTCTGGGTTTTGCTGTTGATGTAAATAAGCAATAGAGGCCTGCAAGTCTTCCAGCGCTTGTGTATGCCCAGTACCGTAATCAAACGACTGACGCAGCTCAATGGCTTTGGCTAATGCTTTACAGGCATCACCCTGCTGACGAATTAAGCGCAAACAACGAAACAACACATCGCTGTGAAAAAAGGCTTCCGTGAGCTTTTGATAGGGCGAATGTGATGAGCTAGCGCGCTCGTGAATATCCTGCGCCAGAAAATACAGCTTTAAGTAACGACGTGTTTTGGCGCTGGTACGGCTACCGCTAACGCGATGTAGAATAATGTTTTTAGTGTCGTTTAAGGCTTCTACCACGTGCGCATTTTGCTGAGCAATTTCCAATCGGTGTGCCTCTACATCTAAATTACGCAAAGGCTCAAAGAGTGCGGACTTGGCTTTTAAATAATCACATTGCGCGCGGAATAAACGCGCCAAACTATGCTGCAAAGGCTGCTGTGCAAACAGAGCATACCAGAGCACGGAAAGTGTTCCATAGATGAACGCACCGCTGAGCAATACCGGCGCGTATTGCCAAAACTGGACGTCATCCTGACTTTGGTGCTCAAGGCCGATCATGGTGTAAATAGCAAAAATGAGCGTGGCATAGGAAATAGAAGCAAAGCGCGTACCGGCACTGCCCAGCACGATCAACACTATCGTGGCAACGACCATAAACAGTGACAACCAAGGCGTATAAGGGTGCAATGCTTCTACTGCTGTGGCCACCAAGGAAAAGCACACTAGGGTGACCCCGACCGCCACTAAGCGTCCCTGCCAGCTATCATCGGTTTCTGCCAGTGCGCAACCGATCACACCTAGATACAGTGGAATCAGCCAGTCTATCCGCTCGCTGTACCACACCCAAAGCGTGCATAGGCTCAGGGCAATAAAAAATCGTAGCCCTGGACCAAATTTCTCCAGCGCCCACAAGCGGCGTAATGAAAGTCGTAAAGAGAACGACGACTGCATGGTTGTACCTGTTAGTGATGATGAAAGTGGTTCTATCTTAGCGAAAGCGGCTGAGTATTACTTAGCAACCTTTTGGCCTGCGTGTATATAGATGATGTGCCCATATAATCCTGGCTGCAGTGCTGCGCGTGAGGTGTGAGCATAATCGTGCTCACGGCTTTTGCAATCCTGTACAATGCCGCAATGTTTTTAGGTAAAGCGGCAGTGCGTAGATGAAGCTTATTATTCTTGACCGAGATGGTGTCATTAATCATGATTCGGATGATTATATAAAAACCCCAGCCGAATGGATTCCGATCGACGGCTCCATTGAGGCGATTGCGCGTTTGTATAACTCAGGCTGGACAGTAGCTGTAGCTACGAATCAGTCTGGCTTAGCGCGAGGGTATTATGACAGCGCAACACTGGATGCCATGCACGATAAACTGCGTGCTTTGCTGGCAGAACACCACGCGAAAATTGGCTTTATCGCCTACTGCCCGCACGGTCCTGAGGATGATTGCCAGTGCCGCAAACCAAAGGCAGGCTTATTAGAACAAATCAGCCAGCATTACCAGCAACCGCTAACAGGGGCTTGGTTTGTCGGCGACAGTTTACGTGACTTACAGGCAGCGATGAGTGTGCAAGCCGTGCCGGTACTGGTAAAGACAGGCAAGGGTGCGCAAACGGCGCAGCAACAGTTACCAGAAGGAACTTTGGTTTTTCAAAATTTAGCAGAAGCAGTAGAAAGCTTGCTCAAAAATACGCAATAAGGCATTTGTAATGGTGATGTTTCAGGTTTTTAGAAATTTCTTGTTTTATAGTGTTCTCGCTCTGGTCACGCTGGTTTGGTGTATTCCGTCCGTTTTATTTGGGCTGTTTTTCCCTTATAAGCTACGTTACCGATTGATCGCGGTTGCCTGGGGTCGCACCACTATTTGGTTGGCTAAATATATTCTTGGCATTAAGTACCGCGTAACAGGAACTGAAAATATTCCGCAGCAGCCCTGTGTTATTTTGGCTAAACACCAGAGTGCCTGGGAAACGTTTTTTATCTCCTCGCATTTCTATCCATTAAGCCAAGTACTTAAGCGTGAGCTGCTAAGAATTCCTGTGTTTGGCTGGACCTTAGCTATGGTAAGACCTATTGCTTTGGACCGCTCACAACCCAAACAAGCATTGAAACAGCTGGCCCAACAAGGCCATGAGCGCCTAAAACAGGGTAACTGGATAATGATATTTCCTGAAGGAACGCGCGTCGCGCCCGGTAAAATGGGTAAATTTTCCCGCGGCGGTGCGTCATTGGCTGTTAATGCGCAGTTACCGGTTTTACCTATCGCGCATAATGCGGGTCATTTCTGGCCCAAAGCAGGCTGGCATAAAATCCCAGGTACCATTGATGTAGTCATTGGACCAGCCTTGCATGCAGAGGGTACAGGTTCGCGTGCGATTGCCGAGCTGAATCAACGTGCTTTTGAGTGGATTACGCAAGCACAACGCGACCTGGGTTCGTTAGATGATGAGACTTGGCAAGAGCATTTAGACAGCCAAGTGCAGCGCTAAAGAAGAGCACTTCTGGTTACTAGTATAAAGTAGGGCATTACAGGTCTAAAAAATTGGC
>LFTS01000193.1 GCA_001513435.1 Gammaproteobacteria bacterium DTU040 | reverse complement strand
CGGTTGATGGCACCGGATGTAAATTTTTCCGAATATAAATTTACGGTTAACCCGCAGGGCGCGGTGGTTTACGGCTTGGGCGCGGTTAAAGGTGTGGGCGAAGGTCCGGTAGAGGCTATCGTTGAAGCACGAGCAGCGGGCGAACCCTTTAAAGATTTGTTTGACTTTTGTGCTCGTGTGGATTTGAGGCGTATTAACAAACGTACGCTGGATGCACTGGTTAATAGTGGTGCGCTAGATCGTTTGGGACCTTTCTTTGCCGATGATGCTAAAAGCTATAAAGAAGGTATTGACCAAAACCGGGCTGTACTACTGGCAGCTATGGATGACGCGATTCTAGCCGCAGGGCAGGCAGCTCGCGACCGTGAAAGCGGTCATACGGATCTGTTTGGCGGCCTGTTTGAAGATGGCGCGCAAGATGTGTATGCCAACTACTTATATACGCGTCCACTTAGCTTAAAAGAGCGTTTAAAAGGGGAAAAGGATACCCTTGGGTTGTATCTGACCGGTCATCCTATTGATGAGTATGAGAGTGAAGTCAGGCGTTTTGCAAAGCAGCGCATTGTTGATTTGCGTCCATCCAGAGAGTTACAAACAATCGCAGGTCTAATCGTTAATCAAAGGGTTATGCGTAATAAAAAAGGCGACAAAATGGCCTTTATTACTCTAGATGATCGCTCCGGGCGCATTGAGGCATCGTTATTTGCCGAGGCTTTTAACCAAGCTCATGGCTTATTGCAGACCGATACTTTAGTCGTGGTTGAGGGGGAAGTAAGCCATGATGACTTCTCAGGTGGGTTAAGATTCCGCGCCAAACGCGTGCTGGGTTTAGCAGAAGCGCGAACCAGTTTAGCCCATAGTTTACGCTTACAGCTTAATCATAGCAGTCTGCAGTTGGAACAAATCCATTGGCTCAAACAGCAATTAGCCCAGTATCCGGGCGACTGCTTGGTCAGTGTGGCTTATGAGGGCGCTCAGGCAAAAGCTGAATTAGAGCTGGCGCAGAACTGGAAAATAGAGCCCAAGGATATATTGTTACAAGGATTGCGTGACCAGTTTGGACAGGATAACGTCTTTCTGTATTATCCGTAGGTAAAAAATTATTAGGTGATGAGCAGCATATCTAGGCTGTTTGTTGTGTTTTTATTCGGTCTGAGCCAATCGCAAGACGGCCGCAAAGCAAAGTGGAAAACTCATGAACCCGAACTATTTGGATTTTGAACAGCCCATAGCAGACTTACAAGCCAAGATTGAAGAGCTGCGTTTGGTTGGCAACGATAACGATATTAATATCAGTGATGAAATTGCGCGCTTAAAAGAAAAAAACAAAACGCTAACGAAAAATATTTTTTCAGATCTAGATAGCTGGCAAATTGCACGCATGGCGCGCCACCCACAACGCCCGTATACTCTTGATTATGTAGAGCACCTGTTTACCGAATTTGAAGAGCTGCACGGTGATCGCCATTTCTCTGATGACGCTGCGATTGTTGGTGGTATTGCTCGTTTTGAAGGCATACCGGTGATGGTGATTGGTCACCAGAAAGGCCGTGAAGTACGTGAGAAAGTGCGTCGTAATTTCGGTATGCCGCGTCCAGAAGGCTATCGTAAAGCTTGCCGTTTAATGGAGATGGCTGAGCGCTTTAAGCTGCCTATTTTGACTTTTATTGATACACCCGGTGCTTATCCGGGTATTGATGCTGAAGAGCGTGGCCAGAGTGAAGCTATTGCTTGGAACCTAAGAGTGATGTCGCGCTTGAAAACCCCGATTATTTCCACGGTAGTAGGCGAGGGTGGCTCCGGTGGTGCTTTGGCGATTGGCGTATGTGACCGCCTGAATATGCTGCAGTTTGCTACCTATGCGGTTATTTCACCAGAGGGTTGTGCATCGATTCTATGGCGCAGCGCGGATAAAGCGCCTGAAGCAGCTGAGGCCATGGGCATTACTGCAGACCGCTTAAAAGGTTTGGGTATTGTTGACAAGGTTATCGATGAGCCGCTAGGTGGAGCGCATCGTGATATGCAGGTTACCAGCGATAATGTGCGTGCGGTTTTAATACAGCAGCTAGAAGAGTTGCAAGCGTTAAGTACGGATGAGCTATTGGAGCAGCGTTACGCCAAATTGATGAGCTTTGGTATTTCTTCCTAGTCAGCTAGGTTTGCGTAATACTACCCGCAGCACTTTGACAGCAAAGTTCTGCGGGTTTTTTTATTAGAAAGTTTAACTAATTATGCAGCACAGAATTGTTCCGCAGGTCATAGAGCAGCTTAAACCGTGGCAGCGAGCTCCAGCTTGGTGCGTGGCCTTTTCTGGTGGGCTGGACTCCACGGTTTTACTGCATATTCTGGCTACGCAAATACCGCCCAGCTCAAGGCCAGCCTTGCGAGCTGTTTATATTCACCACGGTTTGCAGCAAGCAGCCGAAGACTGGCCAGCGCATTGCCAGAGCGTTTGTGAGCAACTGGGCGTTGCGCTTAGTGTCATCAAAATAAAGGTTGCGCAGCAAGCCAGTGTCGAGCAAGCAGCACGCAATGCACGTTATGCGGCCTATGCAGAACATTTGCAGCCCGAAGAACTCTTGTTGATGGCGCAGCATCAGGATGATCAGGCGGAAACCCTGTTGTTTCGATTATTGCGCGGTAGTGGTGTTACTGGGTTGCAGGCGATTCCTCGCCAACGTGCTTTAGGTCAAGCGCATTTGTTGCGCCCGTTATTGGGTATTGCGCGCCAAGAGCTCGAAGACTATGCCCAGCAACACCAGTTAAATTGGGTAGAAGATCCCAGTAATGCAGAAGAATATTTTGATCGTAATTTTCTTCGCCGCCAGATTATTCCATTACTCAAACAACGTTGGCCAGCTACGCTCTCAGTGTTGCAACGCGCTACTGAACATATGCGCGAAGCACAGCAACTGCTGAATGATTTAGCCCAGCTTGACCTGCAGCAGGCACAGCTAGCAGCGCCTATCAGCTGGCTGCCATTGGCGGGTTTGCAGCTAGATAAAATAGCCAAGCTGAGCGATAAGCGACAAAAAAATCTATTGCGTTATTGGCTTGCTGATAAAACGCCTGCTATTGAAACCCAGCATTGGGCAGGTTGGTATGATTTGCGCGATGCCAAAGCCGATGCCCAGCCAGTTTGGCGTTTGCAACAGGGTGCGCTGGTGCGTTATCAACAGCAGCTGTATTGGTTGCCGGAATCTTGGCTGGCGTCTGTAGAAACAGTGCAGTTGGAAATCACCAAGCCGGGTCGGTATGTGTTGCCCGGCAATGGTGTACTTGAGGTGCAGGGCGAACTGCCTGTGCTGATACATATCCGTTATCGCCAAGGTGGCGAACAGATGCAATTACCAACGCGTGGGCGGCGTGATTTAAAGCGTTTGTTGCAAGAGCAAAATATCCCCCAGTTTCTCCGTCAGCGCATCCCTTTGGCATACATGCAGCATCAGCTTATAGCTGTAGCTAATTGTTCTTCTTTGCAGGGCGCAAAAGCGAAGCAGTTTCAGCTGTATTGGTATCCGCCCCCCTAAAAGCGTGCTGCTGTTCACAGTTTTATTGCAAAAATAGCTAAGTCGATATTCTGGGCTATTATGAATTATAGGCACAAACGGATGTGCCTAATGGAGTGGGCTAGGGCAGCGGCGGGATGCAGCTGAGCATAGGATGTGCAGCGCAAGGAAGCGCAAGTTTTATCTAAGCAGGCAGGCGTTTTAACGTATTGATAATCACGGATTCAAGGCCGGGTTATGTAGAGCTTGCTCCATCCAACCTATGCAATTGGGCTAACCACTCTTGCGGTACCATGTGACGCAAGCAAAGCTGGCACTGTTGCGTGGCAGGGTCAAACACAATCACAGCCTGTTTGCTTTCCAATGCTGCACGCGCCCTTTGTATCTTGGTCTGGTAAGGCGTTTCATCGCCGTTATCGGTTCCATCACGACTGACGAAATCTTCAAGTAACCCCTGCAGGGCTGCTTCACTGAGTTGCTGATAGGGAATGAGCATGAAACCACCTGTATGGAACTCTATTTTTTCTGCGTGAGCCAGTGCTCGCAATTAAGATGCCGCTGTAAAACTCAAGGCAGTATAGCAGTAAGTGATCTTGAATTATTGAGCGTCGTGAGCAGGCAAAAAATTTCATGTATGGCTTGGTTGTGCGAGGTTATTTGTTAGCAGTAAGCACAGTAAAAAAATAAAATGGTTATTTTGGTTGTAGAGGTCTAAAATAGACGCCCAATTTCGCTCCATTTAGAGGCTGTTTCAACGATGCTCATTTTGCGCGGTGCTCCTGCCCTTTCTGACTTTCGTCAGCAAGCTATTTCCCAACAACTGACTTCTTTGGTTCCTAGCGTGTCTAGCTTTTTTGCTACTTACGTTCATTTTGTCGAGCTCGCCAGTGAGCTGGATTCAACGGAACATGCCGCGTTAACGCGCCTGTTAGCCTATGGGCCAGCAGCGACTACGCAGGAGCCAAGCGGCCAGCTTTTTTTAGTAGTGCCACGTTTGGGCACTATTTCTCCTTGGTCTAGCAAGGCTACGGACTTGGTTAACTACTGCGGCTTAAGTAAGGTCAAGCGCATTGAGCGCGGCATTGCTTACTACGTTGACGGTCAGTTTGATACAGCGCAGGCGCGCCAGATTGCGGCGCAGCTGCACGACCGCATGAGTGAGCACGTACTTGAGCAGCTTGAACAAGCCCGGGCTTTGTTTCAGCAGTCTGCGCCGCGCGCGCTTAATAGTGTTGATGTGTTGGGCGGTGGACTGGCGGCGCTACAACAGGCCGACCAAGCGCTTGGCTTGGCTTTAGCTGAAGATGAAATGGAGTATTTGGTTGCTAGTTTCCAAAAAATGGGACGCAACCCGAATGATATTGAATTAATGATGTTTGCTCAGGCGAACTCTGAGCATTGCCGCCACAAAATTTTTAATGCGAGCTGGGATATCGATGGGCAAGAGCAGCAGAAATCACTGTTTGCCATGATTAAAAATACCTACGAAATGAACAACCAAGGTGTTTTGTCTGCCTACAAAGACAACTCGTCAGTTATTGAAGGCTTCAGTGCAGGTCGTTTTTTTCCTGATCCGGCTACCGGCGAATACCGTGCCCATCAAGAACCTATCCATATTTTAATGAAGGTAGAAACCCATAACCACCCATCCGCGATTGCGCCTTTCCCCGGCGCAGCAACGGGCTCAGGCGGCGAGATTCGTGATGAGGGGGCTACCGGTATTGGTTCTAAGCCTAAGGCTGGCCTGACTGGTTTTACTGTTTCGGGTTTGAATATTCCCGGCTACGAGCAGCCCTGGGAAATTAATTACGGCAAGCCTGATCGCATTGTTAGCGCGCTGGATGTGCTCATCGAAGGTTCAAAAGGTGGGGCTTCGTTCAATAACGAGTTTGGTCGTCCTGTGCTGAACGGCTATGTGCGCAGCTTTGAGCAGCAGGTAGATACGGTTAATGGCCCAGAGATTCGCGGCTATCACAAACCTATTATGCTGGCAGGTGGTCTGGGTAATATTCGTGCTGATCACGTTCAAAAAGGTGAAATTGAGCCGGGCAATAAACTGATTGTGCTAGGTGGTCCAGCCATGCTTATTGGTTTGGGCGGTGGTGCAGCTTCTTCGGTAGATACGGTGGCGGCTGATGATTTGGATTTTGCTTCCGTGCAACGCGGTAACCCAGAGCTGGGTCGTCGTTGCCAGGAAGTGATTGATAGCTGCTGGCAGCTTGGCGCAGAAAACCCTATTCGTTTTATTCATGATGTGGGTGCAGGCGGTTTGTCTAATGCCTTCCCTGAGTTGGTGAATGATGCAGGTCGTGGTGGACGTTTTGAATTACGCAAAATGCCCAGTGCGGATACATCATTGAGCCCACTAGAAATTTGGTGCAATGAAGCTCAAGAGCGTTATGTGTTAGCCGTTGCTGAGCAAGATGTAGAACGTTTTGCCGCCATCTGTGCGCGTGAGCGTTGCCCTTTTGCTGTAGTGGGCGAGGCGACAGCGGAAAAACAATTGACGGTTAATGATACGCAGTTTGCTAATCAGCCGGTAGATATGCCGCTGGATGTATTGCTGGGTAAACCGCCACGTATGCATCGCAGTGTAACGCGTGAAGCTGAAGTGGGTG
>LFTS01000219.1 GCA_001513435.1 Gammaproteobacteria bacterium DTU040 | reverse complement strand
TGTATCTCTTAGCAGTGTGCCTGTTCTGCCTGAGTGCCTTCTCAATCGCCGTTGCGCGAGCTAGGCTAGCAGGAACACTGCCCATGCCAAACCCCCAGATTCTTGAGACACATCCAAACTACAAAGGGCAGCTCATTACGCGGTATTGGTATTTTGTGGTTCCCGCTTTTTTTGCTGCTGCTGATTGCCTATTTGTTGGCGGATTAGGCGCGCTTTGTTGGAGCTCATCTTCTGCGCGATGAGAACCAACAAGCCACGCCTACCCAGATAACGCCTAATTTGCTGTCACCAAAAAAGTAGAGCTCCAACATTTTAGCTTGCTGTGGCAAACAAACTTACTCACAACGACCCGCTGCTTTTAATAAAGCATTACAACCTGCACCACTGTGTGGTTTTGGCGCATTAGGATTATCGTTGATGGGGCCGGAGCAAAGCGCATCCGAGGCAATACCTACGTTAGTGTAGTAACAGTTGTAAATACCGCCTGAGTAATGCGCTTGATAAGTAATTTTATACCCGAACGTTTAACCTCTGTTACTTTCACTGCGTCAGCGCTTGCATTGAGTGCAAAGGCAGCTTTTTCAGCCGCTTTTTCTTGAGCTGTTGCAGCATATGCAGATGATGCAAAAAGCATTGCCGCAGATATAACCAAACTCGAAATCCGTATTACGCTCACAATAATAGTCCCTGTTTTTAAATGTTTTATGCAGCCCAAGTTCTGGGCCGCACTTAGGGAGCCTCTGAATAACTCCCCACTTTTTGCGATAATAGCCGCATCGACCATTTTTTAGCCCAGCGAGCCGAATCATGAGCC
>LFTS01000185.1 GCA_001513435.1 Gammaproteobacteria bacterium DTU040 | reverse complement strand
GACGTGGTGACGGGTGAAAGAACTGGTGCGGATGCGAATACCGCTTTTCAGCGCTTCTTCGCCCATGTACGCGCCCCAGTGCCATGCAGCAATAATTACATGCACTTTTAGGTTGTCTGCGCGAATACCCATCCCTTCAGAGCCGTAGAACGCCAGTGGACGGATATAGGCGCTATTGAGCTTGTTGTCGCGTACCGCCGCGATGGTGGCAGCGTTGATTTCGTCATGGGTGTAAGGGATGTTCATGCCCATGATGTGGGCTGATTCGAATAAGCGGTCGGTGTGTGCTTGCAGACGGAAAATCGCGGGACCTTCTGGGGTCTCATAAGCGCGCACACCTTCAAAAACGCCCATGCCATAGTGCAGGGAATGAGTGAGTACGTGGGTGGTCGCATTACGCCATTCAACCATCTCGCCGTCGTACCAAATTAGACCATCACGATCAGCCATCGACATTGTTTGTAGCTCCTGAAAATAGGTAGTAAACGAATCCCTCGTCTGGGTTTATTGACCAGACTCTGGGTGATAATTAAGTTTTAATGCGCGCCACATACGCATAACGTTATGGCGTTCACTATGAAATTGGTCTCCACCCACCACGCCGCGCTGTTTTTGCAAGGCGAGACGGTGTGCGGCGGCGCGGTAAGCCTTGTAGGCTTCCTGTAGCATGTGTACATCGTCCATGCTGAGCAGTTTGGCTGCGCCTAATTCATCAAGAATGCGGATGTTGTCCGTGTAGGTCACAAGCTGTGGGTATTGCCATGACCAAGCTAGCACAGCATATTGCACCATAAACTCAAGATCGACAATACCACCGGCATCCTGTTTGAGATCGAAGCTAACGTCCGCGCAAAACGCGTTGTCGGCCAAACCGCCTTGAGTAATTGCCGTGCCATGATTGTTGCGCATTTTAGCACGCATTTGGCTAACTTCTTCACGCAAATGAACCAGCTCACGCTGGCGTCCTAAAATCTGTAAGCGAACTTGTTCAAAACGCGCGGTCAGATCGCGACAGCCAGTCAGTATGCGCGCGCGGACCAATGCCTGATGTTCCCAAGTCCAAGCCTCATGTTCTTGATAACGAGCAAAGGCACTCAGTGAGTTAACCAGCAACCCAGAGTCACCACCAGGACGTAAGCGCATATCAACTTCATACAGAGCGCCTGATGTGGTGCGGGTGGTGAGCATGGAAATAAGTTTTTGTCCAAGGCGGGTATAAAATTGTGCGCCATCCATGGGGCGCGGACCATCGGTTTCAGCCAGTGGATCAG
>LFTS01000298.1 GCA_001513435.1 Gammaproteobacteria bacterium DTU040 | reverse complement strand
TCAAAATAGTACGCTTAGTACCTGCAGGGCCGGCAGAAAAAAGCAAACAACTTGCACCTGCCGATAGAATTATTGCCGTTGGTCAGGGGAAAAAAGAGCTGGTCGATGTGATTGGCTGGCGTTTAGATGAAGTCGTCAAACTCATTCGCGGTCCTAAAGGTTCTAAGGTACGCCTTGAAGTAATTCCAGCCAGTAATGCGCCTAACGATCAAAGCAGCAAAGTCGTCACCATTACCCGTGAAGCGGTAAAGCTGGAAGAACAAGCCGCTAAAAAATCCATTTTAGAACTGGAGCAAAACGGTCGCATCAGTAAAGTGGGCGTGATTGAAATCCCCACCTTTTATCTAGACTTTAAAGCTTATCGCAGCGGTGACCCTAACTACAAAAGCACTACCCGTGATGTTAGAAAACTGATAAGCGAGCTCAACCAAGAAGGCGTGGAAGGCATTGTGATTGACCTACGCAATAACGGTGGCGGTTCATTGCAAGAAGCCACCGAGCTTACGGGTTTGTTTATTGAACACGGCCCTACTGTATTAGTGCGCAGCAGCGATGGTCAGGTGGATATATTAGCGGATGAACAACAAGGCGCGTTTTACCGCGGCCCACTGACTGTGCTAGTTAACCGCCTATCAGCCTCCGCTTCAGAGATTTTTGCCGGCGCCATGCAGGACTACCACCGTGCCTTAGTCATTGGCGGACAAACCTTCGGTAAAGGCACCGTGCAAAGCATACAACCGCTTAATCACGGTGAACTGAAGCTCACGCTAGCCAAGTTTTATCGTGTCTCAGGCAAAAGCACACAGCATCAAGGCGTTATCCCCGACATTCACTATCCTGCAGATTTTGATATCGAACAAATCGGCGAAAGCAGCCTTCCCGAAGCGATGCCATGGGACAGCATTGAGCCGGCGGTTAAACCTTTTGCCAACNNCCCGCCATGAGCAGCGCACCGAGAAAAACCCAGACTTTATTTATAACCGTGAACGCTTAAATCTAGCGCAACAGCTCATGCAAGAAACTCGAGTAAGCCTGCATGAGCAAAAAAGACGCGCACAACAGCAACGCATAGAAAAAATGCAACTTGCGCTAGAGAATCAAAAACGTGTGGGCAAGGGAGAGGAGCCGTTAGCAGCTTTAGACAAACACGAAGACGATGACTTTAACGTTCACCAGGATGAAAACTCCGCTAAGGATGCTAAAGAAGATGCCTACCTAGTCGAAGCAGGGCACATTATGCTCGACTGGCTCAATCTCAGAGCCGTTGCCAAGCACCCATAATCGACTGCAGTAAAGGATGTGCGAGACTCCTGCACATCCTTTACTGAAGCGTTTAAGCCAGAACTAAAACTGCTGTCAACACACTAGGAACCAGCAGTGTTGCCACGACATTGGCGGCCATCGCGGGTGTATGTTCCGCTAACCGCTCGCCGTAACGCCACGCTGTCAATAAAGAAAACAGGCTAAAAGCCCAAGGTATCAGTGCCGTTAAAGCCCAAACCGGCCACACTGCATTGATCACCGCTGCAACAACAATCACAGGCACCACAAGGGTTCCCAGCCCATACGCGTACACGCCTGACTTCACTCCATACCTAACCAGTAAATGACGTCTGCCCGCTTGGCGATCTGCTGCTATGTCGGGAAACTGATTCAGTAGTAATAAGTTATTGACCAAGAAAAAAACGACCAACGAGGCACAAAATACTGAGCTATTAAACTGACTGGTTAACACATAGTGAGCGCCTAACACCATAACCCCGCCAAAGCCCAGCCCGGGCGCAGCCCAGCACAGAAAAGCGAAGCGATTTAATACCGAGGTATAGGCTAACACTAGAAACACACCCACAATGCCTAACGGCAGCAACCAAATCCCAACCTGCCAAACCAAATAACAGCCAATCAAACAGGTCGCCAACAGGGTCGCCAGAGCATGCCAGAGCACATAACGAGCGGCTTGCGGTTTTTCCGGCAAAAAACCCGTGCCCCCACTGAATGGAGTACGCTGAGTATGCAGGTCGAGTCCTGACTGAAAATCCAAATACTCGTTAAGCAAATTGACACTCATATGGGCCAATACAGACACCAAAAACAGCAACAGCAGCATGCCTATATTGACACTAGCAATCGTACCCCAAGCTGTGCCTAGCCCTAATAGCACGCAAATAGGCGCCAACAGTACAAAAGAGAAACGACTTGAACGCAGCAGCGCTTGTAACACGAGGTTCTCATCGTCACCTGTAGGTGCTGTGAGTGTATCTGTTGATATATTTTTAAGACTTTCCATACCACAACTTCCTTAATCTTTACTTGCTAGGAAAATCAATTCCAAACTCACGCAACGAAGTCACCAACTCAGCTAAGGGTAGACCCACTACAGAACTATAGCTGCCCGTAATGCTGCTAACAAAAACCCCACCTAAGCCCTGAATGGCATAACCGCCTGCCTTGTCATGTTGCTCGCCGGTTTGCCAGTACCAAGCCACTTCCGCTTCCAATACGTTGCGAAAAAACACAGTGGTATTCACTCTTTGGATACGGGTTTTATGCTGATTTTTAAGTGCAAAGGCAGTCATTACCACATGCGAACGCCCCGACAATGAGCGTAACATTGCTTGAGCATGCTGCTCATCCTTGGGCTTACCCAGCACCTGATCGCCCTGCACCACGATGGTGTCTGCGGCTAAAACAACGGCATTTTCTTGATCAGCCAAAGAAGCAATACCAAACTCTGCTTTTTCTTTGGCCATACGCTCTACGTAATTGATGGGTGTTTCTTTGTCTCGTTTCCGCTCATCAATATCAACATTAATCAGTTGGAAAGGGATACCTAGCTGACCCAATAACTCACGTCTTCGCTGTGACATAGAGGCTAGAAAAAAACTCATGCGCAAACCTTCTTAAATATGTTCGTTCATTGTAACACCATGAAAAACCCTACGACGAAGCGTCACTGCAAGTTCATAAAAGCATCAATAAACTTGCTTATTGCTGTTACATAACCAGCAAATTATCTCGATGTATTAATTCTTCTTCTGCTGCGGCATGACCCAGTATTAAACTGAGTTCTTCAGAGCTATGGCGCATAATCTTACGGGTTTCTTCGATGCTATAGTTGACTAATCCGCGCGCAATCTCTCGCCCCTGCTCATCAGTACAGAGCACCATTTCGCCTCGGCGAAATTTACCTTCCGCCGCCACCACACCCACAGGCAACAGGCTTTTATGTCCATCAAGCAGGGCTTTTACCGCACCTGCATCAAGCGTCAGTGTACCGCGCGTTTGTAAATGACCCGCCAACCATTGCTTGCGGGCGGTTTCCCGGCACTGATCAGCCGTAAGCAATGTACCCAACGCTTCACCCTCTTTGAGACGGTCAATAACGCGTTCGATGCTGCCACCAACAATAATGGTATTCGCCCCTGAACGAGCGGCTAAACGAGCAGCCCGTAATTTGGTTTGCATGCCACCACGTCCCAGAGCACCTGCACTGCCGCCGGCTGCGTTATCTAAGCTTGGATCTTCGGCACGCGCCTGCACAATCACCTGTGCCTGTGGGTTATTGCGTGGGTCCGCATCATACATACCATCACGGTCGGTCAGAATGACGAGCAAATCCGCTTCAACAAGATTGGCTACCAAGGCAGCTAACGTATCGTTATCACCAAAACGAATTTCATCAGTGGCAACGGTATCGTTTTCATTAATGACAGGTACTACCCCAAGACCCAACAAAGTGGTTAGGGTGTTGCGAGCATTCAAATAGCGTTTACGATCCGATAGATCATCATGGGTGAGCAGTATCTGCGCGGTACGCTCGTTGTGCTCAGCAAAGCTGCTTTCCCACGCTTTAACCAAGCTCATCTGCCCAACTGCCGCCGCCGCTTGCAACTCATTAATGGCACTGGGGCGCTCCAACCAGCCTAGACGGCTCATGCCCGCCGCCACAGCTCCGGAAGACACCAACACCAAATCTATACCTGCTTGGCGTAGCGCCACCAGCTGACGCACCCAAACAGCCATAGCATTGCGATCCAGTCCGCGACCATCAGCGGTTAACAATGCACTGCCAATTTTTACCACCCAACGCTGGGCTTGAGTTACCTGTTCACGCATAAAAAACGTTCCAAAAACTATTTGTTCTGAAGGGCGTACCGCAGCGATGACACCCTAAACTAAGGTGCTATCTGACATAGAAAACTTCTGCTGCGTCTTCATCGTCTTCATCCCAATCATCCTCTTCTGCGTCATCGGCAGCCTTAACACCAGCTCGACGCAAGGCACGTTGGTCATCCAAAGCTTGCAAACGAGCGCGGCCTTCATCTTCGATACGCTGATCCAGATCGGTTAGATACTCTTTGTACTCTTCATCTTCAGCTAAGCGTAAATCACGCTCATCCAGATAGCGCATAATCGCCTGACTGAGTTCCTTAGTGCCTTCATGATCCAATGCGGAAATCATAAATACGGGACCTTCCCAACCAAGCTGCTCAATCACAGCTTGCTTGCGCTCTTCACGCTCATCATCTAGAAGCTGATCAATCTTGTTGAGTACCAACCAGCGGTCACGCTCTGCCAAGGACGGGCTAAAGGCTTCAATCTCATCCACAATAACCTGCGCGGCTTCGGCTGGGTCGCTTTGGTCAATAGGCGCCAAATCAACAATGTGCAACAACAAACGCGTACGTGTTAAATGTTTAAGAAAGCGTATCCCCAATCCTGCGCCCTCGGCAGCGCCTTCGATAAGACCTGGGATATC